>JAKANG010000303.1 GCA_021812505.1 Pseudomonadota bacterium | reverse complement strand
CCGCGAAAGGGCGGGCAACCGACTGCGCCTCGGCGGTGAAGAAAAAAAAGGGCGAATATTGCGGGCGCGCCAGAACGGTGAAAAAGATCAGAAGCCATTTCTGGCGACCGCTTCCCAGCGCGCTGGCCAGGGTCACGAAGGAAGCGAACCAGACGGACAGGGCGAGTAATGCGAGCGTTTCCGACGCCAGGTTCGGGCCGAGCCAACGCACGAGCAGCCGCAGGGCGATCGGGAAGACCGAATACCTCATCTGCTGGTCGGTTCGGAACATCCAGTCCCGACCGACGCCGTTGGGATCGAGGTCGGCGAGCGCGCGGCCGACATAGAGGTAAGCGTCCTTGACGATTCCCTCGTAGGGGCGCAGGGCAAACCATAAAGCGCCAAGCCCGATCAAGACCATGGCGCGGGTCATCGGCGCCGGCGCGTTCGGAGCTTGCGCCAGGCCGGTGTTTCCTGTTCCTGCCGCCGACGTCATGTCACCCTGCATCCTGGAAAAGGGCCGCCGGACGGTCATGACCGGTACATTCCGGCAGAGGACGCCGCGCCGCACGATCCCTTCGGGGTCGGATCACGCCGCCTTGCTCGGGACCTGACGCTCGCTCGTCAGGGCTTCCACGGCGCCGGACACGCCGGCCTCGCAATATTCGGCGTCCTCATTGACGCGCCACACGTCATGCACGATTTCGCCGGCGACGATGTTCAGCGCGGTCAGCATGCCGGTCATCATCGCGTGATCCTGGTTGTTGTATTTGTGCATGCCGTTACGGCCGACCAGATGAAGGTTCGGATAGCGCAGCCGCAGTTCGGCGCGGATCGTCTCGATATTGGCGGCGTAGGTCTCGTCATAAACCGGATAGGCCTTAGGCTGGCGCACGACCGAGGCGTCGGCGACATCCCGCGGGTCCATCAGCCCGATCTGGCCGATCTCGCGCTTGGCCAGTTCGATCAGTTCGGCGTCGGAGGCGGTCCACAGGCCGTCGCCCTCGAAGCAGAAATATTCCAGCCCCAGGCAGGTGGAGACCCCGTCCGGGATCATTTCCGGCGACCATGAGCGGAAGTTCTGGACACGCCCGACCTTGACCGCCGGATCGTGGATATAGACCCAGTTGTCGGGCAGCTCGCGGCGCGACCTGCCGATCAGGACCACGGTGAGGAAGTCGCGATAGCGCAACTGCCGGGCGTGCAGCAGGCTGATCGGCGTCGGCGACAGATTGGACATCAGCTCGCGGATGGGCGCGGAGGACACGACATGGCGGGCCTGGAAAGTCTCGCGCCGGTTGTCGGCGGTCCAGGCTTCGACGGTCCAGATCCGGCTGGCCTCGTCGTAATGGATTTGCTCCACCGAGCGACCCATCAGGACTTCGCCGCCATTCCGTTTGATCTTGGCGGCGGCGGCCTCCCACATCATGCCGGGGCCCTTGCGCGGGTACTGGAAGCTCTCGATCAGCGTCTTGGCGCTGTTGTCGCCGTTGTTCCTGGCCTTGTTGAGCCCGAGCGAACGGCGCAGCCCGTCGAGGATCGCGGCCCCCAGGCTCAGGCCCTTGATGCGCTGGGCGGCCCAGTCCGACGAGATTTCGTCGCAGCTCATGCCCCAGACCTTTTCGGTGTAGGTCTTGAAAAAGATCGAGAACAGCCGCTCGCCGAACTGGTTGCGCACCCATTGATGGAAGTTTCTCGGATTGTGGACCGGAAACAGCTTGGCGAAGCCGAAGGACGCCATGCAGAGCGCGCTTTCGGCGAGGCCCAGATTGCGCAGGGCCTCGAAGGCGCGCAGCGGATAGGCGTAGAATTTCTTTTTATAGAAAATCCGCGACAGGCGCGGGCGCTCGACGAAGTCGTCGGGGAGGATTTCCCGCCACAGATCGACGATCGCCTTCGATTTCGAGAAGAAGCGATGGCCGCCGATGTCGAAGAGGAAGTTCTTGTAATTCACCGTCCGGCTGATGCCGCCGACATAGACCGGGTCTCTTTCCAGGACGACGACCTCGCGGCCTTCCTTGGAGAGCTGGTAGGCGGTGGTCAATCCCGCCGGACCGGCGCCGATGATCAAGGTTTCAACGATGCGGCTCATGCGACGACTCCAAAAACACACGGAGTTTCTGCCACGGCAGGCGTTAATTTCCGCTTATGGACGGCGGGCGTTACTTTCGTTCCGGCGCGGGCTGGATTTCGAAGGCGAGATAGGGCGTTCCCTGGAGCGGGACCGGCTTCAGCCAGGCTGGGGCGTGGTGGGCGGCGATCCGCGCCGCCAGACCGTCCGGCGCCTTGTCCACATAGGACAGGAAGGTGCGATCCTGGGTGACGCAGAGGAAAAGCCAGCGCGCGCCAGAGCTTCGCGCCAGCGCCTCGGCCTGGTCCGGCGGTCCGGCAAGGACATGAAGCGCGATCAGGTTGCCGTGGTTGTCGCGGTGGTAGGAGGCGGCGAGCGCGGCATGGGGCGTATGGGCCAGGAGGAATGGCCCGGCGTCGATTTGCGCGATCGCCAGACCGGCGGGAAGGCGGGCCAGGGGCGCGAAGGATTCTGGCGCGCGGCAGCTTTCGGCCGTTCCTGGCGCGCCGGGCGACGGCGGCGTCGCCGCCTTCGCCGGATCGGGCGCCCAGATCAGGCTCGTCACGATCGCCAGGCCCAAACGCGAGACGGCCAGAATGGAGGCCATTTCCGCCAGCGGGCCGCCGAAGGCGGGATTCCAGCTCATCAGTTTTTCCCGCAAGGGGGCGACGAGGCCGAGCGTGCCGAGGGCGATCAGCGGGGCGGTCGAGCCGAGGGCGCGGATATGGGCTGCCGAAACGGCGCCGCCCGCCGAAAGCACGGCGCCAAGAAGAATCCAGCGGCTCAGGGCCACGCGATCCCCGCGCGCCGCCGCGAGCCGGGCGCTCAGCGCAACGCCCCCCAGCGCCAGGAAAAAGGCGGTCAGCCATTCGGCGCGCAACACCGGCTTGCCGTCCGTATAAACGGCAAAGGACTTCATTTCGCTGATTTTCCCCAGCCAGAACAGGCGCAGTTCGGGTGAAAGCCCCGCATAGGGGCCCTTGAGGACCGAGGGGAACAGGACAAGGGTCAGAGCGACGACGGCGGCGCCGGCGGCGACGCAGGCGGCGAACCGCGCGGGCCAGCGCGCCAGAGGCAGGCGCGCCAGAACAAAAAAGGCCGTGGAGGCGGCGAGAAAGGCGGTCAGATAGACGATCGACAGAGCGTCGGTGCGCGGATCGAGCCAGCGCGACGGCGGGATGGTGGCGACGAAAACGGCGACGAGCGACAGCGCCAGACCGCGCGCGAAGGCGACCAGAAGAGGTTTCGCGCTGTCGCCCCGGGCGATGAAGGCGAGGGGCGGCGCGGCGCAAAGAACGATGAAGAACGGCAGGTTTTCAAGGCCGACGCCCGCGGTCAAGGCGATCGCGGCGCCGGCGAGGGCGGCGCGCCGCGCCCGCGCCGCGTCGAGGCTTTCCGCCATCGCCGCGACGGCGACGACAAGCCCGAGGATCTGCAGCCCGTGATGGTCGACGCGGCCAGGCGAGAACTGCATGTTGGCCACGCCGCTCAGCGCGACCGCGGCCACCGCGGCCACTTCATAGACCTCGCCGAGGAACGCGCGCCCCGCATAGGCGCCGGCGCGATAGA
>JAKANG010000302.1 GCA_021812505.1 Pseudomonadota bacterium | reverse complement strand
TGAAGTTCGTGCTGCGCTTCCGCGGCCGCGAACTGGCCCATCAGGAGCTCGGCTTCAAGGTGCTCGAACGGGTGAAGGCGGAAACCGCGGCCATCGCCAAGATCGAACTGGATCCCTCGATGGAAGGCCGCCAGATGATCATGATCCTGGCCCCGAAATAAGCCGGGCGACTTCCTTCGTCCGGCGAAAGGGTTTCGGGCATGGTCCGCGCCTTCTTGCCGGGCGCGACAACCTCCGGGTCTTTTTATTGGGCCGCGATCCAGCGGGCGATGTTGGGCCATTCCTGTTTCAGGGTGCGGGCGCCCATGAAAAGGCCGATGTGGCCGCCCGGCACGGCCTTTCGGACGACCTTGTCTTTGGGCGTCCCGATATATTTTTCGGCGTCGAGCACCTGCTCCAGCGTGGTGATGTCGTCGGCTAGGCCGCCGAGCAGATAGGTCGGACAGGTGATGGCGCGCAGGTCAAGCTTGCGGCCGAGAGCCACGAATTCGCCCTTGGCGAGGCGATTCTGCTTGAACAATTGGCCGATCGCCTGAAGGTACCAGCGGCCTGGCAGGTCGAGCGGATTTTCATACCAGCTTTGGAAGGCTTCTTCCTTGGCGATATAGGCCGGATCGTCGATATGTTCGTAAAGGTCGATATGCTGCTGGATGTAATGTTGCTCGGGATGCATGTTCTTCCATCCTTGCAGCATGTATTTGCCGCGCATCAGCCCGCCGCCGAGGTCGACCAGTTCCTCGTAGAATGACATCGGCGTTTGATGGGCAAGCCGCTTGATCGGCCCGTCGCCCGCGTCAGTGTCGATCGGCGCGCCGGCCAGCACCAGCGAATTGACCTTTTCGGGGAAGCGCGCCGCGATCATCGCCGACATCCAGCCGCCCTGGCACAGGCCGACCAGATTGACGCGCCCGCCGAGATCGTCGATCGCCGCCACCAGTTCGGCGAGATAATTGTCGATTTCGAGGTCTTTCATGTCCTCGGTCGCGGAGCGCCAGTCGGTCAGAAGAACGCGGCGCGGCCCGTGGGCGAGCAGGGTTTCGATCAGGCTCTGGCCCTTCTGAAAATCGGCGATCATCGCGCTGTGACCGGCATAGGGCGCGTCCACCAGAGTGGGGAGGCCGGTCGTCTCGCCATATTCACGCAGGCTCATGCCGCCCAATTCGAGCCGGACGGTGTTGGGCGTCGCCAACTGGGGACGCAATTGGCCGTGGAGCTTGATGTCTTCTTCGACGAAGCGGAGATTTTTGGCGTAAAGGTCCAGCCCGGTTTCGACCAGCGACGCAGCCATCGCCATTGGCCAGAAGGCCGGCGCGCCGCCGAGCGAAAAGCCGGCGCCGCCGGCGGATTTGAGTTCTGACATGCTATATTCCTGTAACTGGGCGCTTTTTCCGCGCGGTCTCGAGCTTGGGCGGCGATTGCGTCACGCTGTTGGCGGAATTCGGGCGCCCGCCGGCGGGGCGCGATTCGGCGATGCGGCGGGCGCGTGACCGACGTCTGTTTCTTGGTGGCGAGCCGGCTTTCGTCAATGGCTTTGTTTGCGCTTGCCAAAAAGCCTCTTTTCCCCGTATAAGCCCGCCTTCGATCCGACCGGCGAGTACAAGGGCTGCCGTGGCGGATTGTTTCGCTCGCAAGAGGGAAAGGCCTTCAGGCCAGACCGCGCGTTCGTCGCGCATCAACATTTGAGAGAGCAAAATGCCCAAGCTGAAGACCAAATCCGGCGCGAAAAAGCGCTTCAAGATCACCGGCACCGGCAAGGTGGTCTACGCCCAGCGCGGAAAGCGCCACGGCATGATCAAGCGGACCAACAAGCAGATTCGCAATCTTCGCGGCACCAATATCCTCTTCAAGACCGACGGGGATAACGTGAAGAAGTTTTTCCTGCCCAACGGCTGATTATTCGGAGGGGCATATTCTTATCCGAGAAGTCTGAAACTTTTCGGGAATATGCCAGCCCGATCCGCAACCCGATAAATCTGGAGATCATCCATGGCTCGCGTCAAACGCGGCGTCACCTCGCACGCCAAGCACAAGAAAGTTTTCAAGGCCGCCAAGGGTTTCTATGGCCGCCGCAAGAACACCATCCGCGCCGCCAAGGCGGCCGTCGACCGCTCGATGCAATATGCGACGCGCGACCGTCGCGCCAAGAAGCGCACCATGCGCGCCTTGTGGATCCAGCGCCTCAACGCCGCCGTGCGCGAGTTCGGCCTGACCTACAGCCGCTTCATCGACGGCCTCGCCAAGGCTGGCGTCGAAGTGGACCGCAAGGTCCTCTCCGAACTGGCGATCAGCGAGCCGGCGGCCTTCAAGGCCATCGTCGAAAAGGCCAGGGCTGCCTTGCCGGCCGCCGCCTGACGTTTCGTAAATTCCTTCAAAGCCCGCCGGCGACGGCGGGCTTTTTTGCTTTGCAGCGCCCTTTTCGCGTGGCATTACCCCGGCGACACAATTCCTGGACCTTCTGATGTCTGACCTCAGCCAACTCGAAAACCAGACCCTCGCCGCGATCGAGTCCGCAGCCGACGAAGCCGCGCTCGAAAATGTCCGCGTCGCGGCGCTCGGCAAGAAGGGCTCGATTTCTGCGCTGCTCGCCACGCTCGGAAAAATGTCGCCGGAGGAGCGCAAGAGCGAAGGCGCCAAGATCAACGCGCTCAAGGACAAGGTCGCCGAGGCGCTGGGCAGCCGCAAGGCCGTGCTGAAGGAGGCGGCGCTGGCCGCGCGGCTGGCCGGCGAATCCCTCGACGTCACCTTGCCGACGCGCGCATCAGCGCTGGAGACCGGCCGCATTCACCCCATTTCCCAAGTCATGGACGAATTGACGGCCATTTTTTCGGATATGGGCTTCTCCATCGCCGAAGGGCCGGACATTGAGAGCGACGATTTCAACTTCACCAAGCTGAATTTCCCGCCCGGGCATCCGGCGCGTGAGATGCAGGACACTTTCTTCTTCGGCGCCGGGGCCGACGGGACGCGCAAATTGCTGCGCACCCATACGTCGCCGGTGCAAGTGCGCACCATGCTGAAGAATCCGCCGCCGATCCGCGTCATCTGCCCGGGGCGCGTCTATCGCTCCGACTTCGACCAGACGCATACGCCCATGTTCCATCAGGTCGAGGGTTTGGTGATCGACCGTCGGGCGCATATGGGCCACCTCAAATGGGTGCTTGAAGAGTTTCTCAAGGCCTTTTTCGAGGTGGAGCATGTGAAAATGCGATTCCGGCCGAGCTTTTTCCCCTTCACCGAGCCTTCGGCCGAAGTCGACATCCAGTGCTCGCGCAAGGGCGGCGAAATGCGGTTCGGCGAGGGCGACGACTGGCTGGAGATTCTCGGCTGCGGCATGGTCCACCCCAATGTCCTGCGCAATTGCGGCGTCGATCCCGACGAATACCAGGGCTTCGCCTGGGGCGTCGGCATCGACCGCATCGCCATGCTGAAATATGGGATGCACGACCTGCGGGCCTTTTTCGAAGCCGACGCGCGCTGGCTGTCCCATTACGGCTTCAGGCCGCTCGACCTGCCGACCCTGGCGGGCGGACTGTCGAGCTGAAACTTCGCCGCGCCTGCAATGACGGGCGATCAAATCCGAGATCAATGCGATGAAATTCACCCTCTCCTGGCTGAAAGAGCATCTCGAC
>JAKANG010000301.1 GCA_021812505.1 Pseudomonadota bacterium | reverse complement strand
ATCCGTCCTACGGGACGGCGAAAATCCCGGCCTGGGAGATGATCCGCCATTCGGTGACGATCATGCGCGGCTGTTTTGGCGGCTGTTCCTTCTGCTCGATCACCGAGCACGAGGGGCGCATCATCCAGAGCCGTTCTCAAGGCTCGATTCTGAAAGAGATCGAGGAGATACGGGACAAGACCGAGGGCTTCACCGGCGTCATCTCCGACCTCGGCGGGCCGACGGCCAACATGTATCGCATGGCCTGCAAGGACAAGGCGACCGAGAGCGTCTGCCGGCGCCTGTCTTGCGTCTTCCCGGACGTCTGCAAGAATCTGAACACGAGCCATGACGCCCTGATCGACCTTTACAAGAAGGCGCGCGAGATCAGGGGCGTCAAAAAAGTCTTCGTGGCCTCGGGCGTGCGCTACGACCTCGCGGTGAAAAGCCCGGCCTATGTGCGCGAACTGGTCGCCCATCATGTCGGCGGCTATCTCAAGATCGCGCCGGAGCACACCGAGGAAGGCCCGCTCGCCAAGATGATGAAGCCGGGCATCGGAGCCTATGACCGGTTCAAGACCTTGTTCGACAAGGCGGCGCGCGAGGCGGGCAAGGAATATTATCTCATTCCCTATTTCATCGCCGCCCATCCGGGCACGAGCGACGAGGACATGATGAATCTCGCGCTCTGGCTCAAGCGCAACAATTACCGCGCCGACCAGGTCCAGACCTTCCTGCCCTCGCCCATGGCGCTGGCCACCGCCATGTATCATTCGGGCTTCAACCCGCTGAAACCCGTGCGCCATGGCGCGTCCGAAAAGGTCTCGGCCATCAAGGGCCTGCGCCAGCGCCGGCTCCACAAAGCCTTCCTGCGCTACCATGACCCCGAGAACTGGCCGCTGCTGCGCGAGGCGCTGAAAGCCATGGGCCGCGCGGATCTCATCGGCTCCGGCAAGAAACATCTTGTGCCGCCCTGGCAGCCGGCCGGCATGGGCTGCAAGGGCGAGAGCCGCCGCCCGAAATCCCCTCAAGGCGCAAGGAACGCCCAGGCGCGCAAGTTCCTGACTAAAGGCGTGTTTCCGGCCTGACGCTTGCTTCGGCGCAAAAAGGGTGCGGCGCCGGCGCGCTTGACGCAGCGGGGCGCCCTACCTACTTTGGCCGCAGTTTCGCCGATGGTACCGGGATTCGATCCCCCGCACGAGAGGTTTCCATGTCCACCGTTAAAGTCACCGACGCTACGTTCGAGTCCGACGTCCTCAAGTCCGAGGAGCCGGTTGTCGTGGATTTCTGGGCGGAATGGTGCGGCCCGTGCAAGATGATCGGCCCGTCGCTCGAAGAGTTGGCCAAGGATTACGCCGGCAAGGTCAAGATCGCCAAGCTGAACGTCGATGAAAACCCGGCGGTCGCCGGCAAGCTCGGCATCCGCTCGATCCCGACCCTGATGCTGTTCAAGGACGGCAAGCTCGCGGCCCAGAAGGTCGGCGCCGCCCCCAAGGGCGAGCTTGCGAAATGGATCAACGCCGCGATCTGACGCGGCGCCTCCTCACTTTCCCTTGACGGCGAGCGCGCTGCTCGCCTGACAGGTCGGCATCATTTCGATCCGGTTGATATTGACATGCGGCGGCAGGCTGACGAGCCATGCCGCCGTTTCCGCTATGTCTTCCGCCGTCAACGGCGCTTTGTCGGCATAGAGCGCCGCCGCCCGCGCCGCGTCGCCGCCGAAACGAACGACCGAAAATTCCGAGCCGGTGACGAGGCCGGGCTCGATATTGGTCACCCGGACGTTCTTGCCCACGAGGTCGGCGCGCAGATTGAGCGAGAATTGCAGCACGAAGGCTTTCGTGCCGCCATAAATATGGCCGCCGGGATAGGGATAGTCGCCGGCGATTGAGCCGAGATTGAGGATCAGCCCGTCATTGCGCTCCACCATCTGCGGCAGGACGGCGCGGGTGAGATGGACCAGGCCGGTAATATTGGTGGCGATCATCTGGTCCCAATCGGCGACATCCGATTCCCAGGCCGGCGAAAGGCCGAGCGCCAGTCCGGCGTTGTTGACCAGGACGTCGATCCGCCGCCAGTCCGCGGGCAGGCTGTCCACGAAGCGGTCGACCGCCTTCCGGTCCATCATGTCGAGTTGCAGCGGCAAGATGGAATCGCCGAGTTCTTCCGCGAGAGCCTGTAGCCGTTCGACCCGCCGTCCCGTGGCGATGACGCGGTGTCCGTCTCTGACGAAACGGCGGGCGAAGGCGGCGCCGAAGCCGGCGGTCGCGCCGGTGACGAGAATGGTTTTCATGGCAGGATCCTGAATTGAGGCGATGAGCCGGACTATAAATTCGATCGGCGCCGTGTCGAAAGGCGTCCGTCATTGCATGGCGCGGAGCAAGCCCTTGCGCGGCCGCCTACCACAGCCCGGGAATCATCCGCCAGCTTCGGGCGCGATAGGCGTCATATTCGGCGCCAAAATGGGCGCGCAGCAGGTTTTCTTCCGATTCGATGCGCGCCAGCAGCGGCGGCAGCGTCAGCGCGGTGATGATCACGCCGATGCCAGAACGGAACGTCAGCGCCCAGCCGAGGGAGCCGGCTATCAGCCCGAGATAGGACGGATGGCGGATGAAGCGATAGACGCCGGTGGTTTCGAGCCGGTGGCCGGGCTGGATGGCGACGAGGCCGGAGAAGCGCTCGCCGAGCGCGGCCACCGGCCACAGGCGCAGCCAGCCGCCGAGCGCAAAAAGCACGATTCCGATCCAGCGCAGCCCATTGCCGCCGAGGATGAGGATGCCGTGGCGGTCGTCCCACGCCGGGAGAAAGCCGTTGGCGAGGCTCAGCAGGCCGAAGGCGGCCAGAACCCAGCGATTGTCGCGGTCCTCCCTCACGCCCGGCGAAATATTGCCGCCGACGAAGAGCGCGATGGCGGCCAGGCCGAAATAGACGATCGTCAGGACCCAGAAGGCGGGATGAAGCAGGAAGGGCGCGACGCCGCCCCAGCCCAGGACTGGCAGCGCGTAATAGAGGGTCGCGCCGCCGATGATCGCGGCGATGCGCTCGAAGCCGTTCAGGGCTCCCGGCGTCGCCATGGGCGTCAGCTGAACATGGCGGCGCCGGGGCACGTGGCGCAGGACGGGCCGGAGCCGGCGTTGGAACAGGCAGGCGCCTCGCTCTCGCCGCCGCGCGCGGGAGTCGCGATCAGCGACAATTGCTGCTCCAGCTCCACGGCGCCGCAGGACGGGCAGACCGGCTCATCGCCGGAGCGCACCAGGGTCTGGAAGGACGCGCCGCATTTCTTGCACTCGTACCCATAAATCGGCATTCGCACACCTCGAATTCAAAAGGTTTCCGGTTCAAAGTCCTTTCGGACTTCCGTTCCTCGCCAATCGGCATTGATGGTCAAGCAGTTCCTCGGCATGGCCGCCGTCTCCCGCCGCGAGCAGGACGAAGCCTTTTTCGCGGTGGGAATCCTCCAGTCCGATGACGGCAATGGTCTCGTCCGCCATATTGTCCCGCGCGCGGGGAATTTCCAGCGCGACCATGCGGAAAATGTTCTGGTCAAGCTCGCTGGTTTTCAGGCGTCGGGCGCGATAGCGCCCCGCCCAAGGCGCGAGATCGATCTCGAACCAGCCGTTCTGGCTCCTGACGGCGCGGGCCAGGGCCTGCCTGAG
>JAKANG010000300.1:1563-3651 GCA_021812505.1 Pseudomonadota bacterium | reverse complement strand
CTCGACGCCCGGCGTCGTGGCGAAGCCGGGGAAGGCCACGCCGACCAGGACGCCCAGCGCGATGGCGAACAGGACCTGGACGTAAAGCTGCCGGTAAAGCGGCTTTTTCGCCGGCGGCGCGAGCTCAATGCTGTTCATTCCGGGCTCCTCGACGGGCCGCCTCAGCGCCCCCACACCAGCGACAATTCGGCGTCGCCGGGGAAACCGTCGGGGAAGGTCGCGATCCGCGCCGAAAGCGCGAAGCCCAGGGGGCGAAGCTCCTTGTCCCAGCGCCGGTAAAAATCCGCAGCCTTGCCGCACAGGCTCCTCGGCCAATCAGGATCGGGCAGGTTGATCATGCGTCCGCCGTCGTTGCAGAGCGCCGCTGGAAAGACCAGGGCGGGCACGCCCGATTCGCCGCGCATCGCCGCCTCACGCGCGAGAATCAAGAGATGGGCGAGTTCGCCGTCGGTGAACTTTTCGCCCAGGAGCCTGCGGACGGCATCGTCGCGCTTTTCCCGCGCCTGGCGCTGCGCGTCGTCGTGCAGTTTCGACTTGCCCCGCTCGAAGGTCTTGACCAGTTCCTTGAGGCTTGCGGCGGTGACGGCGCCTTCGGGGACGGGGGGAGCCGGCGACCGGGCGGGCGGCGGCGGCGGCCGCGGCGCCGCGAGGCCAAGGCGAATATCCTGGCAGGCGGCCTCGAACGTCTCCGCCGTCACCGGCGCGTTCGACCGTTTCTCGGGCTGGGTGAAAAAACGCAGCAGATCGGCGCGGGTGATGACGCCGACGAGCTTGTCCTGCCGCGTAACCAGGATGCGCTTGACCCGGTGCGCCGTCATCAGATCGGCGACGTCAGTGAGCGATGCGTCCTGATCGACGGCGAGCGCGGGCTTGGACATGACCTGGCGCACGGTCTCCCCCGAACGCTCCAACGCTTCGAGATAATCGGCGGCGATGTCCTGCCCCTCGGCCAGAATCGCCACCCAGGCGTCGCGCTGTCGCTGGCGCGTCGCGGCGTCGGCAAAGCGAAAATCGCTTTCGCTGACGACGCCGAGCGGCCGGCCGTCGCGATCGACGACCGGCAGCCCGCTGACATGGAGCCGGAGCATTTCTTCCGCCGCCGCGCGGGCCGAAACGTCCGGCGTGACCGTGACGACCGGCGAGGTCATGGCGTCGACGGCGTGTTTGTTCTCGATGGCGCGGGCAATGTCCAACACGATGGCCTCTTACGTTGTCATGACGGAATCCGGCTCATTTCCGGGCGAGATTATACGTGCGTTGCAACAAAGGGGAATGGCTCAGGCGCCCTCGCTCAAGACAAGCCCCGCGAGCAGCGAGACGCCGATACCGAGCACGACGCAGGCCGCCGCGACCTCGACCAGCCGCCCGAAAATCTCGGCGCGGCGGCGGCGCGCGCCAAGCAGGCGGGTCGCCGCGTTCTTGGCCAGAACGGCGCCGGCCGCCAGCGCCGCCGTGGTCAGGGCCGTGCCCGCCGCCATGGCGAAGGCCGCCCAGACTCCGATCATGAAAACATTCTGCGCGGCGGCGAAGACCAGAACCAGCAGCGCCCCGGAACAGGGGCGCGACCCGGCGGCGAAAACGGTCGCCACACCCTGGCGCCAGGAAAAATCGTCGCCGAGCCGCCTCGGGTCGGGCGCGACGCAATGGGCGCAATCCGGTCCATGGGCAAGCTTTTGCGAAGCGTCCTCGCAACGGTATCGCCGCGACAGCGGAACTGGCGGCGCGCGCAAGGCTGCGTAAAGCCCCGCGCTTTTGCGCCAGACCAGGAAAAGCCCGAGCGCGGCGATGAAAAAATAGGCCCCGACCTCCACCGCATGGGTCGCGGAGATCATTCTTGTCGCCGTCGCGCCAAGCAGGATCGAGGCGATCCCGACGAGGGCGATGGCGACGATCGCCTGAAGCAATGCGGCCAGACCCGAGAGGATCGCCCCGCGCCGCAGGGCCTTTTCACTGGCGAGCATATAGCTCGCGATCACCGCCTTGCCGTGGCCCGGCCCGGCGGCATGGAAAATTCCATAAGCAAAGGCGACCGCTGCGAGCGAGACCGCCGCCCAAGGATTGGCCCGCGCCGCCTCCACCGCCTGTTTC
>JAKANG010000300.1:0-1553 GCA_021812505.1 Pseudomonadota bacterium | reverse complement strand
TTCATAAAATTGCGCCTGTTCACGCAACAACCACAGGCCGACGCGCCCGACCTCGCCGACGGAGCCCTCGTTGACCCCAAGCGAAAAGGGATTTTTCCGCGCGAATTGGGCGGCGGCCGGCGCGACGAAAGACCCAAGAAATGCAAGGGAAGAGGCGACCCGCTTCATGGACAGGCCACGATCGTGCGCGGCGCCAGTTTGACGCCGAAATCCGTGCCGGGCGACAAGCCAGAGAAAAAACTCTCGTTGAGCTTTTTCGTGTCGGCCTGGTTGAGCGGATCGGGCCGCATATTGTTCACCGAACAGCCGGCGGGCGCGTTTTGCAAGGTGACGGGATCGTCCTTGGCCAGTTCGAAATCGACGAAATAGGTCGGGTCATAGACCATGAAGACGAAAGGCTTCTTGACTGAAACCGGTTCTTTCAGCGGCAGAGTGAAGAGCAGGGTGACGATTTTCTTGTCGTCGGCTGTCAACTCGTAATCCCGCGGCGGCCCGAATTCGTAATATTTGGGGCCGATCTTGGCGACGGTGAAATATTGGAATTCCTTGAGCGAGTCCACATTCGTCTTGGCCAGCGGCGCCAGCTCCTCTTTGGTCGGCGGCTTGCCGTCCTTGCCCAGCCCTTGGGTGGCGAAGGCGGAATACATTTCGTCAAAGGTCCACTCGTGACGGAAGCCGATGATCTTGCCGTCCGGCCCGAACAGGATTTTTTCTTTTGCCGTGACCCAGACATGAGGATGCGCCCAAGCCGGCGCAGACAACAGCAGCGCCGGCAAAAGCGCCGCCGCCGTCAGGAATTTTCGTATTTCTTTCAAAGAATCGCTCCGGCGGCCTTGCGCGCGTCTGTCTACACCAAACGCGTAAAGCTGGCGAAAGCGAGGCGGGAGGCGATCGGCGGCGTCCAAAAACCGTCATGGCAGGAACAAGCTCGGCCATAATGGCGTTCATCGGGTGGGATTTCACTCCTCACCGCACTAGAATATTTCGGAACTGCCAGGGGTCGCTTTCGTCGATGTCTTCGGGGAAGAAGCCGGGGCGGTTTTGCAGCGGCGTCCAGTCAGTATAGGCGCCGATCACCGGGCCGAGGTAGGGCGTCTGGATTTCGAGGCAGCGTCTGTAGTCCAGCTCGTCGGCTTCCAGAATCCCTTCGTTGGGATTTTCCAGCGCATAGACCATGCCGGCGAGAACCGCTGACGACACCTGAAGGCCGGTGGCGTTCTGATAGGGGCAAAGGTTGCGCGTTTCCTCGACCGAGAGCTGCGAGCCGTACCAATAGGCGCCCTTGGCGTGGCCGAACAGCAGCACGCCCAGTTCGTCGATGCCGTCCATAATCTCGTGCTCGTCGAGAATGTGGTTCTTTTCCTGAACCTTGCCGCCGGTGCCGAACATTTCATGCAAGCTGAGCACGGCGTCGTCGGCGGGATGATAGGCGTAATGGCAGGTCGGGCGGTAGATCACTTCGCCCTTGTCGTTGCGCGCGGTGTAATAATCGGCGATCGAGATCGACTCGTTATGGGTGACGAGGAAGCCATATTGGGGGCCGGGCGTCGGGG
>JAKANG010000299.1 GCA_021812505.1 Pseudomonadota bacterium | reverse complement strand
AATTTTCTCGGCCGCGCCGCGACCCGGATCATCAACGAAGTCAAGGGCGTCAATCGCGTGGTCTATGACGTGACCTCGAAGCCGCCGGGCACCATCGAATGGGAATGAGGAAGACGCCGCCGGCCTCTCTGTGAGGGCAGAGCGTAAAACGAAAAACCGATGCGTGTCGACAGATGTCGATAGGAGCCGGCGATTCTTCTGGGCATTCGCCGCACAAATCCGAACATTCGTCTCTCGATGACCTCGATCAGTGGCCGAGCAGGAACACGGCGTAGGCGCTGAACAGATAGATGACGAGCAGCGAAAGGCTGACCCAGCCAATTGCCCCGCCCAGGCGCGTCTCGGGCTTGAAGAGCATGGCGACAATAAAAATCCCCGACATGATCGAGGCGCCGAAGGCGGTGACCGCGTGCGAGGGCGACACCACGGCGAGGAGCGGGCCCTTGGGATAGGCAAGATCGTCGACGGCCAAAATCAGGATGTCGAATAGATTGCTACCGAGCAGATTTCCGATCGCCATGTCCACGGCGCCGAGCCGCAGCGCGCTCATGCTCACCACGAACTCCGGAACCGACGTGGCGCCGGCGATCAAGAGCGTGCCGACGAAGGTCGTCTTCCAGCCCATTGACTCGGCGATGTCGCGCCCGACAAAGGGCAACCAGGAACCGGCGACCACCACCACGCTCGCTGCGGCGGCATAGCGCAGCACGGCGCCGCGCAATGAAACGCCGCTCTTGATTTCGGCCACGTCCGGCGGCGGCTGGACGCGCCGCTCATAGACAAAGGCGGCGCGCATCGCGACGAAATAGATCACGAGGATGAACGGCGTATAGCCGCTGATATGGAGGATTTGAAAGGCGAGCCCGCTCTGGCTGAGAAGCAGAAAGGCGCCGACCGCGCCGATGAGGATCACGCCGAAACCCGCGGTGAGGATATGCCCCTGGTCGATGCGGCGATAGAGCGGCTGCTCGCGGCTCAGCTCATCGAGCAGCACCAGCATCACGAGATTGAACACAGTGCTGCCGAGCGCGTCGCCGACAGCGATGTTGGGCGCATCCGCAACGGTTACGGCGCTGACGCCCGTGAACAGCTCGGGCAGGGAAGTGGCGGTGGCGATCAGTACAAGGCCGATCCACGAGCGCGACAATCCGGTCAGGCGGGCGATAATATCGCCATAGCGGGTCAAGGCGGGACCCGCGAAGCCGATCATCGCGACGCAAATCGTGAACTGCGACCAAGGCAGCAGCGCCGCCATCATTGCGCGCTCGGCCGCCGCAAATCCGCGATGGCCATTGCGCCAAGCGTGACGACGAGCGGCGTCAAGCCCGGCGTCACGGTGACATAGGGCGTCACGGTGACATGGGGCGTTATGGCGACATGATCCGAAATGCCCAGTTCGAGCGGCCCGAAACCGCTGGGCAGCGGCGCTGGCCGGACTCCCGACTGCGACGGCGCCGCTGCTTTCGACGCGCAGAACGGCGATACTTCCAGATTCGACCGGACCCTCGAATTCAGCATCTGCAAGCCCTTCCAGGCGGTCCAAAATAAGGTCGAAGACCCTGTCGTTGCGCCACCAGCGGGGGCGAATCTACGATGCGGCCGCGGGCAAATTCAATCATGGATCGCCGCCGGCTTTCGACCTCGGTTCTGGGCCGCAAAATTTCAGATCAGGCGCCCATGGGTCACGATTGAAGAGCTCGTCGTCTTTCCAAGCCATCGAAACCAATTGGATGGGAGCAGGGCGATTGGACATTTGATCCGGCCGGGCTATGGTGTGGTCACCAGTGACCATGTTCAGTGATGCGTAAAATGCCGACTGTGAATCTCAAGGACGTCAAGGCCGGTTTTTCCGGCTTCGTCGATCAGGCGATCAAGGGCCAGTTTGTCACCATCACCCGGCATGGCAAACCCGTCGCCGCGCTCGTGCCGCTTGAGGCGGCGGAACTGGCGCGCAAGGCGATGGAGCGCAAACGGCCTAGCTTTTTCAACTATCTCAAGAGCTTTCCCGGGGAGGATTCCGGGCGCGATGAAACGCCCTCGCGGGATGTCCGCCCGTGAGCGGGTTCCTGCTCGACGCCAATGTCGTCGCCATGCTTTCGCCGGTCGAGCCGGAAGCCTCGCCGGCCTTTCTCGACTGGCTTGAGCGCCGCGACCGCGAGGGCAGGCTGTTTCTGTCGGTCGTCATGGTCCACGAGATCGTAAGAACCATCGCGGCGTTCGAGCATAAGGACGAACTGGAAAAATCCGCCGCCCTCACCGGCTGGCTCGCCGGGCTGGTCGCCGCTTATGACGACAGGATCATCGCCCTCGACGCCACGGCGGCGGCGCGCGCGGCCCGCCTCGAGGCCAAGGCGATCGCGGCGGGCCACGCGCCCGGAATGGCGGACGCCCTGGTGGCCGGCGTCGCCGACAGCCACGATCTCGTCATCGTCACCCGCACCCCCGAACATTTCGCTGCCTTCGGCGTCACGACCGTCTCGCCCGACGCCGCGACCGCGCTGTCCTGACGGCGCCGCCTCAAAGCCGCTCGATCACCCGCCGCAGTTTTTCGCGCACCTCGCCGGCGATCGCCAGGAGTTCGGCGTTGTCAATCGCCTGCATCGAGGCCACCGGATCGATCGCCGCGACTTCGCTTCGCCCGGGCGCGATTTCCTGCACGATGACATTGCAGGGCAGCATGGTCCCGACCTTGTCTTCGCGCTTGATCGCCTCGAAGGCCAGTTTCGGGTTGCAGGCGCCGAGGATCACATAGGGCCGCAGCTCGGCGCCGATCTTTTCTTTCAGCGTTGCGGCGACGTCGATGCGGGTCAGCACCCCGAAGCCTTCCTCCTTCAGCGCGGCTTCCACATGCGCGATGGACTCAGCCAGCGGCTTTTCGATTTTGGTCGCGGTGTAATAGGTCATCTGTCCCTCTGGGTTGGATTTGCAGCGCCAACGCCCAGGCGTGGCGCCCGGTTCCGCTCTTTCTAACGCCCCATCCTGTCCAGCGCGCCGATCAGGTCGGCGCGTAGGTCCTCGTAATCCTCCAGCCCGACGGAAATCCGGATCAGTCCATCCGTAAAGCCGTGGCGGGCGCGCTCGTCAGGGGTGTAAGTCACGTGGGTCATGCTGGCGGGATGCTGGATGAGCGTTTCGGCGTCGCCGAGGCTCACCGCACGGGTCGCCAGTTCGACGCCGTCCATGAAGGCTCGGCCCGCGTCGAGCCCGCCACGCAACTCCAGCGCGATCATTCCCCCCATCAGCTTCATCTGACGCCGCGCGACCTGCTTCTGCGGATGGCTGTCGAGGCCGGGATAATAGACATGCTCGACGGCGGGATGGGCCTCCAGATCGCGGGCGAGCTTTTCGGCGGTGGCCGAGTGGCGCTCCATGCGCAAGGACAGGGTTTTGAGACCGCGCAGGATCAGGAAGGCGTCGAAAGCGGAGATGCAGGCGCCGTTCAGCTCCTTGACGCCGGCGAAGCGGAACTGGTTGATCATCTCCTTGCTGGCCACCACCGCGCCCGCGATCAGGTCGCCATGGCCGCCGAGATATTTGGTCGCCGAATGGGTCACGATGTCGGCGCCCAGAGCCAAGGGCCGCTGGAGATAGGGGGTGCAATAGGTGTTGTCCACGACGAACGGGACGCCGGCCTTGCGGCAGATTTCGGCTATCGCCG
>JAKANG010000298.1 GCA_021812505.1 Pseudomonadota bacterium | reverse complement strand
CGGATTCAAGAACGGCGTGCGGCTTTCGCCTTCCAGAAGCGTTTCCACAACCCGCAACTCGGCCAGACAGGAATATCCGACGCCCCCGGAAGATACCGGCTGGCCCGGACCGCCGTCAATTGCGCGGTTCGATACCGTGCCGGAACCGATGATGGTTCCGGCCGACAGCGCGCGCGTGCGCGCGGCGTGGGCGATCAGTCGTCCGAAGTCGAAGGTCATGTCGATCCCGGCGTTCGGCCGGCCGAGCGGCGAGTCATTGATGAAGGACAGCAGCGGCAGGTTCAGCTTGGCGCCGTCCCAGGCGGCGCCCAATTCGTCGGGCGTGACCGCCGCAGGCGAAAAGACCGAGGAGGGTTTCGACTGGAAGAAGCCGAAGCCCTTGGCCAGCTCCGGCCCCGTCAATCCGCGCAGGGATACGTCATTGACCAGCATCACGAGTTTGATGTGCGAACGCGCGGCCCATTCATCGACGCCCATCGGAACGTCGTCGGTCACGACCGCGACTTCCGCTTCGAGGTCGAGTCCCAGACCTTCGTCGCCCAAAAACGGCATCGGATCGCGCGGGCCGAGAAATGTGTCGGAGCCGCCCTGGTAGATCAGCGGATCGGTCCAGAACGACGGCGGCATGTCGGCCCCCCGCGCCCTGCGCACGAGCTGGACGTGATTCACATAAGCCGACCCGTCGGCCCAAGAATAAGCGCGCGGCAAAGGCGAGGCGCAAGCGCGCTCGTCAAAGGAGAAGGTCGTTGTCGCGCGCGCTTCGACTTGCCGGGCCAGGCTCGCGAGTTTCGGCGCGGCCTGCGTCCAGTCGTCGAGCGCCGCCTGGAGCGTCGGCGCGATTTTTTCCGCGAGCGCGGCGCGGGTCAGATCGTTTGACACCACAACCAGCCTGCCGTCGCGTCCATGCTTGAGAGAAGCGAGTTTCATGGATCGCCATCGAATTTCTTGGGTAAATCCGCCCAGCAGTCGGCGTAATCCTCCTGCAGCGTTTCGAGCGTGGCGGCGTAATCGGTCAGATGCTGGGGAAAGCGGGTTTCGAACATGAAGGCCAGCGTGCCAGTGAGCTTTTCCGGTTGAAGCGGGGCTTGGGAGGCGCGGGTAAACGCCTGGGCGTCGGGACCGTGCGGCAGCATGCAATTATGCAGCGAGACGCCGCCCGGCGCGAAGCCTTGCGGCTTGGCGTCATACTGGCCGTAGATCAGACCCATGAATTCGCTCATGACGTTCAGGTGATACCACGGCGGTCGGAAGGAATGTTCGGCGACCTGCCAGCGTTCCGGAAAGATCACGAAATCCACATTGGCCGTCCCTTCCTCGCCCGAGGGCGCGGTGAGGACGGAAAAGATCGAAGGATCCGGGTGGTCGAACGATATCGCCCCGACCGGTGCGAAACAGCGCAAATCATATTTATAGGGCGCGTAATTGCCGTGCCAGCCAACGACATCGAGCGGGGAATGGCCGATCTCGCAAGCAAAAAATTTCCCGCACCATTTGACCGTCAGCCGGCCCGCCGCTTCCTTGTCCTCGAAAGCGGCGACGGGGGTCTTGAAGTCGCGCGAATTGGCCAGGCAATTGGCGCCGATCGGGCCCCGGTTCGGCAGCGTAAACTTTGCGCCGTAGTTTTCGCAGATGTAGCCGCGAGCGGGACCGTCGATCAATTCGACCCTGAATTTGACGCCGCGCGGAATGACGCAGATTTCGCCGGGCGTGATCGCGATGCGCCCGAATTCGGTGAAGAAGGACAGCGCGCCCTGCTGCGGCGCGATCAGCATTTCGCCGTCGGCATTGTAAAAATAATCGTCGACCATCGAGGCGGTGACGAAATAAAGCCCCGCCGACATCCCGGTCTGAGTGTTGACGTCGCCCGCCGTCGTCATGGTGCGGACGCCTTCGACAAAGGTGAGCTTCGCCTCGGGGATCGGCGCCGGGCTCCAGCGATAGGGGCCTATCGGCCGTTCATGCCCGTCGTGACAGGGCGCACTTTTCCAAAAAGGCAAATTGGCCTTCTCGAACCGCCCGACGTGCCGGACCGAGGGCCGGATGCGATAGAGCCAGGAGCGCTCGTTCGACCCGCGCGGCGCGGTGAAGGGCGAGCCCGAAAGCTGCTCGGCATAGAGCCCGTAGGCGCAGCGCTGCGGCGAATTCTGGCCCACCGGCAAGGCGCCGGGAAGCGCCTCCGTCTCGAAATCGTTGCCAAATCCGGGCATGTAGCCCTCGGGCGTCGCGGCCATCGGCTTTATCCCGCCGCTTTGGGCCGAAGGACGCCGCGGCGGATTTGATCCTCCTCGATGGATTCGAACAAGGCGCGGAAATTGCCTTCGCCGAAACCCTCGTCGCCCTTGCGCTGGATAAATTCGAAGAAGATCGGGCCGATCAATGTCTGCGAAAAGATCTGGAGCAGCAGCTTGGGCGCGCCGCCTTGGCCCGCCGGCGCGCCGTCGATCAGAACGCCAAGCTCCTTCAGCGCGTCGATCGGCTCTCCGTGCCCGGGAAGGCGCGCGTCAATTTTCTCGTAATAGGCGTCAGGCGGCGGCGGCATGAAGGCCAGTCCCGCCCGGCGCAGCATCGCCACCGTCTCGTAGATGTCGCCGCAGCCGCAGGCGATATGCTGGATTCCCTCACCCTTGTATGCGTAAAGATATTCCTCGATCTGGCTGTCGTCGTCGGCGCTCTCGTTGATCGGGATGCGGATTTTTCCGCACGGGCTGGCCATCGCGCGCGATCGCAGCCCGGTGAGCTTGCCTTCGATGTCGAAGAAGCGGATCTGGTGGAAGTTGAACAAGCGTTTGTACCATTCGGCCCAATAGTCCATGCGACCGCGAAAGACATTATGGGTCAGGTGGTCCAGAGTGAGCAGCCCGGCGCCTTCGGGTCTTGGCTCGCGGCCCGCGATCCAATGGAAATCGGCGCCCCACATAGAGCCACTGTCGCCATGGCGATCGACAAAATAAATGAGCGCGCCGCCGACGCCTTCGATCGCCGGAACGCTGAGCGCCTTTGGCCCGAACACCGCCGGCGCGGGTCTGGCGCCCATGGCTGTGGCGCGACGGTAGACGCGCTGGGCGTCGGCGACGCGGAAGCCCATTCCGCAGGCCGACGGACCGTGGATCTTGGCGAAACGGGCCGCGAAACTGTCGGGCTCGGCGTTGACGAGGTAATTGACGTCGCCCTGACGGTAGAGGGTCACGGCCTGGGTCCGATGCCGCGCGACCGCCCTGAAACCCATGGACTCGAACAGGGCGCCGAGCTTGTCGGGCTCGGCGTGAGCGAATTCGACGAATGCGAATCCGTCGAGGCCCATAGGGTTTTCCGCCGAGACTGTCGCGGGCGGGGCGGCGTAGGGGAAGGTTACCATGGCTTGGCCTTCCATGTCTGAACTCGCGCTCAGAATATAGGCGTCCAATGGCAGGCGTCCAAGGCGGAGAACCGCCGCAACCATGCTCAGAAATGGCCACCAGTAAATCGCGCCGAGCGGCGCGATGGCGTTTCTGACGAATCGACGAAGGGGAACGGCCGATGGCGTCCCCTGGGCTTCGGCTTCGATCCAGCAAGCGCCACGGTCATGCCGGCGAATCTCGTTGCGGCGCTTCGCCGCGCGGGCGCTGGCCGGGCGGCTTCCCCTGTGGCGAAACCAAGCGGCCGCGCAGAGGCGTCCGCTGGCGCGATAGA
>JAKANG010000297.1 GCA_021812505.1 Pseudomonadota bacterium | reverse complement strand
ATGGAAATCGAAGACTTCGCCGGGCGGGAAGCGGTTGCGGGCCGGCGCCGCGGCGCTGGGCCCTCAATCTCCCCATGCAGGTAAATTGTGCATGTTTTCTTGACCAACATCAAATCGCGCGCCGGTAGACTCATGATATTGATCTGCATCAAGAAAGCGGAGGCGAGCGTTTTTGCATGGATGCGAGAGACCAGGACACCCTGTTGCGATCTCCCTTGCTGATGGCGGCCGGACCTGAACTTCTGGCTTCACTGGCGCCGTCGGCTTCGGTTCGCGACTATCAGGGCGGCGAGACATTGTTCGCGCAAGGCGCGGCGGCCGACGCCCTTTTTGTCGTCGCCGAGGGCTGCATTAAGCTGTGCCGGAAAAGCGGAAGCCATGAACAGGCCGTCCTCTCGGTCCTGACCGCCGGCCAGGTCTATTTCGAGCCGTCGATGTTCTCGGCCGGGCGCCATCTGGCGACGGCGGAAGCCGTTTCCTTCGCGCGCGTCATTCGCTTCGACGGCATGGCCATTCGCGCGGCCATGGCCCTGAAGCCCAGCCTCGCCCTGGATTTGTTCGCCCTCTGCTCCGACGCGCGCGCGACCCTGGTCGAACAGATCGAGCAGCTCAAGACGCATTCCGTTTCGCAGCGGGTGGCCTCCTTCCTTCTTGAGCAGATCGAAGCGGCGAATGAAGGAACGGCTGTCACATTGCCCTACAGCAAGACGCTGATCGCCATGCTGGTCGGCGCGACGTCGGAAAGTTTCTCCCGTGCGCTGGTCCAGCTCCGCGCGCATGGGGTCGAAATCGATCGCGAGAAGGTGACGATCCTGGACGTCGAACGCGTGCGGCGCTACGTCGAGGCGCCGTTCGGCGAAAGCCTGCGTGAGAGGAAGCAGGCTCCTACCCGCTTCTCGTCGATGTGGAAGCGACGGAAATTCGACGAGGGCCTGTTGCGGTCGTGGCGGAAGGCGGTCGCCGCGAGCGAACCGATCTCGTTGCTTCTGGTCGATGTCGGGGCCGGCCCGCCCTCGAACGAGACCCCCTCCAGCCCGGTCGATCGCGCTCTTCTGGCCGCCGTCGGCGACGACATTTTCCGCGAGGCCGATCGCGACGGCAAATCCATGGTGCATTACAATGGCGAGATCTTCGCGGTGGCGGCGCCCGGCGCAGACCACGGCGGCGCGATGACGCTCGGCGAAAGGCTGCTGTCGACGATCGAAAACGCCGCGATCCGGCGCGGGACGGAGACGGCGGCGACCAGGATCGCGGCGATCGGCGCGGCGACGATCGTTCCGAACACCGGGGACCGCATCGAAAAGATCGTCTGCTATGCCGATATCGCCCTTCATCGCGCCAAGGCGCTTGGGCGCGGCCGCGTCTGCAGCTTCCATGACGATCCATCCTGCGAGACGGCGAAGCGCAGCCCCTCGGGCGGCGCGAAGATTCCGGTGATCGAGTCGCCCCATTGTTCAGAATGCCGCCGCGACGCCTGCGGCGCCTAACCATAACCCCAAGAAGCTGGAGACTTTTTGGATGAAATTATGGCTGAAAAACAAAATATTACAGCGACATCCGCGATTCATCGCGAATGGATTTCGCTCCAGGTCGTCGCCCGCCGAAATTTGGCGCCGGACAGCCGATCGGGCGAATGTTCCGTCTGCTTGACGGATTTCGCCGCGAAGCGACGCGACATCGTCAAGGCGCCGCCGATTTCTCGCCGCCCCGGCTATCGCAACGAACGCCGGCGGCCGCGGCTTCCAGCGCGTGCGTGGATGTTTCGCGTTGGTTGCGGGCAACACTATTATAAAAGTCTTGACGCCCCCGTCAGGCACATCATCCCACGGCCGCGACAGACCAGCTGATCGCCGAGCGGCCTCGGCTGGCCGTCCGGCCCCCTCCCCTTGCCTGCGTCGCTCCATTCGCCAATTATCCGAGCACTTTCGTGCTGCGCAACGCCAACAGGGGGCGAGAACCATGGACGAAGCGCCCGCGCCCCGCGCAAGCGCCGCGCCCGAAGCATGGCATACGCTCAGCGTCGCGGAAGTCGCGGCGCGGCTGGGCGTCGACCTCGACAATGGCCTCTCCCGGAACGAGGCGATGCGACGGCTGGCGCGGGATGGCGCCAATGAAATCCGCGAGACGTCCGGCCGAGGCGTGCTCGCCATGCTGGCCGACCAGTTCAAGGATTTCATGATTCTTGTCCTGATCGTGGCGGCGATTGTCGCCGGCCTGATCAGCGAAACGAGCGACGCGCTGGTCATCCTCGCCATCGTCGCGCTGAATGGACTCGTCGGGCTTGTCGAGGATTTTCGCGCCGAGCGCGCCATCGCGGAGCTGAAAAAACTCGCCGCGCTCAAAGCCGTGGTGCTTCGGGATGGCAGCCGTAACGCGGTTCCCGCGGCCGAAGTCGTGCGCGGCGACATCGTTCTGCTCGACGCCGGCGCCGCCGCGCCCGCCGACATGCGGCTGATCGAGGCGCCGGGCCTCAAGGTGGCGGAAGCGGCTTTGACCGGCGAATCGGCGCCGGTCGAAAAATGCGCCGAGACGCTCGCCGAGCCCGATCTCGCGCTCGGCGATCGCGTCAACATGGTCTTCAAGAGCACGACCGCGACCTATGGCCGGGGCCGGGGGATCGTCGTCGCGACCGGCATGGAGACCGAGCTCGGCAGGATCGCCGGGGTCATGGAAAGCATCGCGCCCGCTCCGACCCCGCTTCAGAGGCGACTGGCCCAGTTTGGCCGCCAGCTCGCCATCGGCGTGATCGCGATCTGCGCGATTGTCTTCGCCTTTGGCGTGCAGCGCGGCGAAGGCGCCCTGCTGATGCTGCTGACGGCGCTGAGCCTCGCGGTGGCTGCGATCCCCGAGGCCCTGCCGGCGGTCGTCACCGTGATGCTGGCGCTTGGCGCGCGGGCCCTGGCCGTCCGCAAGGCTTTGGCGCGACGGCTTGCGGCGATCGAAACGCTGGGCTCCGTCAGTTTCATCTGTTCCGACAAGACGGGCACGCTGACGCTGAACGAGATGCGCGTCGCGGAAGTTTTCGTCGATGGGCGCCGCGCGCCGGCCGCCGACATCGACGCCGCGCGCCCCGGCGACAGAAGGCTGATCGACGCCATCGCGCTGTGCAACGACGCCGAACGCGGAGGAAGCGACGGCGTCGGCGATCCGATGGAGATCGCGCTCTGGCGCATGGCCGCAGAAAACGGACGCGACAAGGAAACGCTCGAACGCGACGCGGCCCGGGTCAAGGAACTGCCCTTCGATTCACATCGAAAACGCATGACGACCTTTCATCGCGACGGCGAAAGTTTCGTCGCCTTTACGAAAGGCGCGCCGGAAATCGTTCTTGCCCTCTGCATCGACGGAAAGGACGAACGCGCAAACCTACTTGCCGTCGCCGAAGCCATGGCGGCGGACGGGCTGCGCGTGCTCGCCGTCGCGGCCCGCCACTGGCCGGCGCTTCCGGATGGCTCCGACCCCGTGGAAATCGAAAGGGACCTGACCTTTCTCGGCTTCGTCGGGCTGTGGGACCCGCCGCGCCCCGAGGCGAAGGCCGCCGTGGCGGAATGCCGGGCCGCCGGCGTCACGCCGGTCATGATCACCGGCGACCATCCCGTCACCGGCCGCGCGATCGCTGTCGCGCTCGGCATGTTCGGTCCCGGCGACGAGGTGATGACCGGACAGGAGCTGCGCCGCCTCTCCGACGTCGAACTTGGCGAC
>JAKANG010000296.1 GCA_021812505.1 Pseudomonadota bacterium | reverse complement strand
GATGCCGAGCTCCTGCAAACGGCGCGGATCGACGACGACATTATATTGCTTGACGAAGCCGCCGACGCTCGCGACCTCGGCCACGCCTTCGGCCTTGGAAAGGCCGTAGCGAAGGGTCCAGTCCTGAAGCGAGCGCGTTTCGGCCAGCGTCAGCTCTTTCGCCACCAGGGCATATTGATAGACCCAGCCGACGCCGGTCGCGTCCGGCCCCAGAACCGGAGTCACGCCGACCGGCAATTGCTTGCCCGCCGCGGCGAGATATTCGAGGACGCGGGACCGCGCCCAGTAAAGATCAGTCCCGTCCTCGAAAATGATGTAGACGAAGGACACGCCGAAAAAGGAGAAGCCGCGCACCACTTTCGAGCGCGGCACAGTGAGCATGGCGCTGGCCAGCGGATAAGTGACCTGGTCCTCGACGACCTGCGGCGCCTGGCCGGGAACTTCGGTATAGACGATGACCTGAACGTCCGAGAGATCGGGCAGGGCGTCGAGCGGCAGCGTGCGCAGGGCCATGACGCCGGCGGCGACGACGAAGATTGTCCCGATGAAGATCAGGAAGAGGTTGCGCGCCGACCACGAAATGAGGCGTCCGATCATTGCGACGCTCCCGCCGGGCTTAAGGCTTGGAGCGCCGCCTTGAGATTGCTCTCGGCGTCAATCAGGAAATTGGCGGCGGTGACGACCTTGTCGCCCTCGACGACGCCTTCGCGGATTTCGACTTCGCCCTGGCCATGAAAGCCGGTCTTGACCGCGCGCGGCTCGAAGCGCCCGTTGCCAAGATCGAGCAGCACAAGCTTGCTTGTCCCCGAATCGATGATCGCGCTTTCAGGAACCGTCAGAACCTTCTCGCCACCGCCGGTCACGATCGTGGCCTCCACGTACATTTCAGGGCGAAGGATGAGATCGGGATTGTCCAGTTCGACCCGGACGCGGGCGGTGCGTGTCGCGCGGTTGATTTCCGGGTAGATCAGGCTGACGCGACCGGCAAAGGTCTGGCCGTTGACGCCCCGCGCATGGACCGTGACCTCCTGTCCGGCCTTGACCCGTTCGTAATCGCCTTCCGAAACGTCGATCAGCGCCCAGACATGGGTCAGGTCGGCGATGGTGAACAGGGTCTGGCCGGCGTCCGCCTTCATGCCGTCGACCGCCTTGCGCTCCATCACGATCCCGTCGCGCGGCGCCGGCCAGTCGACGGCCAGGGGAACCTTTTTGGCGCGGTCGATCTCGGCCAGAACGCTCGCCGGGGCGTCGAGATTTTCAAGGCGCGTCCGGGCGCCGGCGAAATTGGGCGTGGCGAGATATTGGGCGGCGGCGGCGGCGATTTCCGGCGAATAGAGCCGCATCATGACTTGGCCCTTTTTCACCCGGTCGCCGGTCGTCACATTGGCGACCTTCTCGATGAATGAAACCGAGCGCGGCGCCACCACCGTGACCAGACGCTCGTCGAGCTGGATCGTGCCCGGCGCATGAATCGCGGCGGCGAGGCTTCTGGCCTCGACCGGCTGAGAGCGCACGCCGGTCCGCTGCACCTTGCCGGGCGACAGATGGACGACGGATGACCCCGTGCCCTCGCCCTCGTAAACAGGCACATAATTCATGCCCATCGGATCCTTTTTGGGAACTCTCGAAATGTCCGGCAGACCCATCGGATTCCGGTAATAGAGGATGCGTTTCTCGGCCGGCTTCGCTATCGAAGCGGCTGACCCATGCGCCCCGATCGGCGGGAGCAGATTCGCAAGGTCCGCCGCCCGCACAGGCAAGAAATCCATGCCCATCCCATTTTTCTTCGGGGACAGGGAAATTTCCGAGCCGCCCATGGGATCGCGCCAGAACAAAGGCTTTTCGTTCGAGCCAGCGGGAACGGCCGGCAATTTCTTCAGCAATGGAAGAATGTCGGATCGGCGCACCGGCAGATAATCCATGCCCATGCCGTCCTTTTTCGGCTTGGGGGAAAGGTCGGCGCCGCCCATCGGAGGGCGAAAGAACAGAACTGGATCGTCCAGCGTCAGCGCGACTGCCGGAAAAACAGGCGCGGGCGGAAAAAGGAGCGCGGCTGCGGCGCTGCCGGCGGCAAGCGCAAGCGCGCCCATGAAACGGGCATTTACGGGCATCAATCGGAAATCTCCCGGCCGAAGCGCGGCCTTCGCGTCACCTCGCGCGAACGCCAACCGCCGCTCAAGGCGGCTCGGCGTCGCGTTTCAGGGGAGTCACGCGATGGGAGGCCGGGAATCAGGCGGCGCCGTGAAGCTCGGCAAGCCGGAAGCGCCACGCCTCGCGAAAGACGCAGGCAAAGCGATGCGCGCCGGCGGCGCTAAAGTTGGAACCGCGGCAAGCGGCGCCTGCGCCGCACAAACGCCCAGAACGCAACATTCGGGAAGGACGTGATGGTCACTTCCCTGCCCGTGATGATGCATGGTTGACGCTGCCGCCGCCATCGGCGGACAGCAGGGATGAGGCCCAGCCGCCATCGCCTCGTTCGCGGCCAAAAGGCCGCAAACCGCGAGAACCGAAAAAATGATGCGAAGCCAGCTCATCGTCCGGGCCGTTCCATCGACGGCAAAAAAACTAGCACCATTGGAGGCTATTGAACAGGTTTTCAATGTAAAGGGGTTGAAACCGCCCCGACGAAAAAGCGCCACCTCCTGTGAGGCGAACCATTGTCAATCGTTCAGCCCTTGCTTTTCACCGGCGCCGGCCCTTGAAATGATCGAATGAGACCTTTCTCGTGGACCCATTCGCCGTGAATCCGGAAAATATCGCGATTGTCCTGATCCTGCTCACGGCCGCCAATAGCGCGCCCGTGATCGCTAGGAACCTCCTGGGACGGACCGCCGCCTGGCCCGTCGATTTCGGCTGGAGATTCGTCGATGGCCAGCCGCTGTTCGGACGCTCCAAAACATTCCGGGGTCTGTTCGTCGCCGTCGCCCTGGCGGCTGGCGCCGCGCCAATGATGGGCCTTTCCTGGCGCATCGGCGCCGTCGCCGCCGCCGCCTCGATGGCCGGCGACCTGCTTTCGAGCTTCGTCAAGCGACGTCTCCGCCTGGCGCCGAGCAGCATGGCGCCGATCCTCGATCAGTTGCCCGAATCCTTGTTTGGAGCCGTGGCCGTCAGTTGGGACTTGCCCCTCGGCCCGGGCGAGATCGCCGTTTGCGTCGCGGTCTTCACGGTCGGACAGATGATCGTTTCGCGTGTCGCCTATGCCTTGGGATTACGCAGCGAACCCTACTGAAAACGCGGGGATCAGGCGGACGTTCTCAGAACGTGCAATGTCATTTCGGGCGGGCAGTTGAAACGAACGGGAACGATACATGCGCCGGCGCCCGCCGACGTATAGCCGGCCATTTCGCCATAGCGCCACGGCCCCCGTCCCATTCGCCTTGGCAGGCGCGCTTCGAGCGTCACGGGAATCCCGCCAGGCAGACAGATCTGGCCGCCATGGGTATGGCCGGACAGCATCAGGTCGAAGCCGGCGTGGGCGGCCTGGCGGTAGATCTCCGGCGTGTGGGAAAGCAGGATGGAAAAGCTGTCGTCGGGAATGCCCGTCGCCGCCTTTTCAATGTTGTCGACCCTGTAAAAATGGGCGTCGTCGACGCCCGCGAGATAGATCCGCGCCCCGTCCCTGGCGATCGCCACATTTTCGTTGAGCAGGAATTTCACGCCCATGCGCTCGAGGTCGGGAACCATGCGGATTGAATCGTGATTGCC
>JAKANG010000295.1 GCA_021812505.1 Pseudomonadota bacterium | reverse complement strand
CGAACACGATAACCGCCGCACGGGCCCGCGCGGAAGGCGTCGAGCCGAGCGCCGCCTCATGGCGATAGAACAGGGAAAACCCCTGCGCGACGCCAAGCCAGAAGGCGCCGAGACTGAAAGGCGCGAAAAGATCGAAGGTCAGCGCCCAGGCCATGATCAGCCCGCCGGCGACGCCGAGGCTCGCGCCGAGCGCCAGGGCCGCGCGCCGCCCGAAGGCGTCGAGCAGGAAGGAAGCGGGGAAGGTCGCGCTCGCCGCGCCGAGCAGCATCGCCACATAGGGCGCCGACATCAGGCGCAGGTCCGGCGCGAGCAATCGGCCCGCCAGCGGCAACATGCCGAGCGCCAGGCTTTGCGACAGCACCGACAAGGCGAAGCCCACGGCGAGCGTTGCGACGCCGGGGCTTTCGGGCGCCGCTTCCGGCGCCACGCCCGGCGCGGGGGCGCCCGGCGGGCAGAAACAGGCCATGCGCCCGGCGCGCGCGACGCCCGCCCCGGCGTCGAGCTCGTCCTCGGCCGGAGGATCGGAGGATCCCAGGACGGTCATTTCCTATCGATGTCGTCGTCTTGGAGGATCCGATAGGCCGCGCCTTCGAGATCCTCGTATTGGCCGCTCTTGAGCGACCAGAACAGGCCGTAAAGCCCGAGCAAGCCGAGGGCCAGGGCGACCGGAATAAGAAAGATCAGGACATTCATCGCATCGTTCCGCTAGAGCATCATCCCAAAAAGCCGCGCGCTTTTGGGATGAGATTATACGTTAACAACAAAATGTTAGAGTGAAATCTCCGATTCGGCGTGAACGGATTTCGTTCCAAGAGCGCGTTCACGAATGATCGAGTCGAACGCGCTCGTTTATATCATTGTTTCGCCGCATATTCCGTTCCGAAAGGTCGATCGACTTTCGGGGTTATGCTTTGAGGGCCGGAACTCAGGCCGATGGCGCCGCGACCGGCTTCGGGGACGACGCCTTGCGCGCGGGTTCGTTCCCTGAACTCTTCGGCTCCCCCAGAAGGTGAGTGACCGCCTTGCCCGGCCCGCGCAAGCGCAGGGCGTTGACGGTGACGACGATCGAGGACGCCGACATGGCCAGCGCAGCGAACAGAGGCGTCGCATGGCCGGACATGGCGAAGGGCACCGCCACGACATTATAGCCGGCGGCGAAAAAGAGATTCTGCCGCATCAGCGCGCGCGCGCGCCGGGCAATGGCGATCGCGGCCGCGACGGGCGCCAGGCGGTCGCCGAGGAACACCGCGTCGGCCTGGGTCTGGGTGAGGTGGACCGCATCGATCGGCGAGAGCGAGGCATAGGCCGCGGCGAGCGCGGGCGCGTCGTTGAGCCCGTCGCCGACCATTAGGATTTTGGCGCCCTCCGCCACGCGCTCGTCGATGAAGGCGATCTTTTCCGCGGGTTTGAGGCCGCCGCTCCAGCTTTCGACGCTGAGGGCGCGGGCGATCGGCGCAACCGCCTCCGGCCGATCGCCGGAAAGGATCGCGATGTTCAGCCCGCTTTCGCGCAGATGGTCGAGCACCCTCGTGGCGTCGGGGCGCAGGGTCTGGCGGATCAGGAGCCGCGCCCAGCGCGCGCCGTGGCGGACGAAAATCGCGCTGGCGTCGGCATGGGCGCCGGGCGATTCGATCTCGCAGAACGCGGCCGAACCCAGCCAGGCCTCACCGTCGCCGAAAGGCGCGGCCACCCCCATGCCCGGCGTTTCGCGGGCGTCAGGCAAGGCCGGCGCGGCGCCAGCCGAACGCACGACCGCCCGCGCGAGGGGATGGCTGGAGGAATGGGCGAGACGGGCGGCGAGATCGAGCAGATCGGGCGGAATGTCGCCCGCGTTGGCGACGCGCGGCTCGGGCAGGGTCAAGGTGCCGGTCTTGTCGAACACGACCGTGTCGACCTCGCCGATCTTTTCGAGGCCGGTCGCGTCGTTGAGGAACAGACCGGCGCGGAAGAAGGCGCCCGAGGCCATGGCCTGAACGGCCGGCACCGCGAGGGCCAAGGCGCAGGGGCAGGTGATGATGAGAACGGAAATGCCGACCACCAGAGCGTCATGAACGCCGGCGCCAAGGAAGAAATACCAGGTCAGGCCGGTCGCCAGCGCCGCAAGATGAACGACAGGCGCATAGAGCTGCGAGGCCCTGTCCGCGAGCCGGACATAACCGGAGCGCGCGGCGCTGGCCGCGTCGATCAGGCGCGCCGCCTCGTCGATCAAGGCGGCGTTGCCCGCGGCGGTCACCCGAAGTTTCAACGCCCCGTCGCCATTGATCGAACCGGCATAGACATTATCGCCGAGGCGCACCGGCTTGCCGAGGGTTTCGCCGGTGATCGCGCTCTCGTCCACCGAACTCGCGCCGCTTTCGATCACGCCGTCGGCAGGAATCCGTTCGCCGGCGCGCACCAGCACCCGGTCATCCTCCGCCAGCGCCGCGACGGGCGTCAGGACCAGATTTTCTTCGGTCTCTCGATCGCCGGGGGTGAAACGCAACGCGTTTTCGCCCTTGAGCGCCGCGAGATTGCCGGCCGCCGCCCGCGTCTTGCGGCGCATCGCCTGATCCATGACCCTCCCGGCGAGCAGGAAAGCGAGCAGCATCACCGCCGAGTCGAAATAGGCCTGGGGCGCGTGGCGCCAGGTTTCATAGACCGAAAGGGCCAGAGCGAGGGAGACGCCGATGGTGATCGGCACGTCCATGTTGACCCGGCCCTGACGCAGGGAATTCCAGGCGCTGAAATAAAAGGGCTGGCCGGCGTAGGCCGCCGCCGGCAAGGCGATCAGCGCCGAAAGGAAATGGAAGAAATCGCGCGTCTCCGGCGGCATGGAGGCGCCTTCGCCCGACCAGACCGAGATCGACAGCAGCATGATGTTCATGGCGGCGAAAACCGCGACGCCGAGACATTTCAGCAGGAGATAGAATCGCGCCGCCTCGTCGGCCTCAACCTTGCGCTGCTCATAGGGATAGGCGCGATAACCGATCGCCTCCAGGGCGCCCGTCAGGCCGCCGGCCTGGATCCTGGCTGCGTCGAAGGTCACCGCGAGCCGGTGACTGGTGAGGTTGAGCCGCGCGTTCACCACGCCCGGCAGGCGTTTCATCGCCGTCTCGATATCGCCGAGACAAGCGGCGCAGGTGATGCCGTCGATGGCGAGGTCGATCCGCGACCGACCCTCCGCATCGGTTTTCACGAAATGCGAAAAATCCGGCGACGCGGCCATCTTACTCGACGAGGAAGGAATTGCGCGAACGGAACATGCGCTGGCCGCCGCGATTGAGCGAGATTTCGACTTCCCAGCGTCCCGGACGCAAGGGGGCGGATCCGGAATAGACGCCCTCGGCGATGGGCGTCGCGGGCACGGTGCGGTCGAATTTCCGCGTCGCGGGGAAATAGAAATCGATCGAGGCGTCGAGGCCGCCGACCGGCTTGCCGTCCTTGTCCCTGACGCTCATCGTGATCTGGGTGACGCCGGCGTCGTTGGCGCGGTTGAGTTCGACCGTCCATCCGAGGAGGGCCTGAGCCTTGGCGGCGGCGATTTCCTTGTTGTAGGCGAGGCCGGTGTCATAGGCGTCATTGGCGTCGACGCCGCTGTAGGTTTTTGCGGCAAAGGTCGCCATGACGAAATTCACGCCGAGGACGATCCCGAAGAAGCCGACGATGAGGAGAAGCGTGGTCCGCCCGGTCAAAGGCCGGCCGCCCGGCTGGTAGTCGCTTTCTTCCCGCGTCATCTTCATCATCCTC
>JAKANG010000294.1 GCA_021812505.1 Pseudomonadota bacterium | reverse complement strand
AATCCCGGCGCCTTCGGCCTCGATGTTCGCCTGGGCGCCGGTGCCGGAGCGGTTCAGCCGGCTCGGCAGCCTTGAGTTTTCGAAACTGCTGATCGAAAAGGCCGAAGTCGCGGTTGCGCCGGGCGTCGGCTTCGGCGAGCATGGCGAGGGCTTCGTGCGTCTCGCCCTGGTCGAGAACGAGCAGCGCATCCGCCAGGCGGCGCGCGGCCTGCGCCGTTTCTTCGACAGCGCCGACGCCTCCCTGCACAATCTGATCGAGGCGCGCGCGCGGGCCTGAGGCCCGCGTCGTTCCGCGGCGAGCCGGCGGCGGACATCTCGCGCGCCGCGCTCGACTTCCTTGATTTTCCCCGGCGCGCCAGGCAGGCCCGCCGCGCTTTTCCGCGCAGGCAGGAAAGGCTCGCGCAAGCCGGTTGGGTCAACATGGCGACGACGTTACGCCGGAGTCGTCCTGTGCCCAAACTCGCCGTTCATATGACCTCTGCCCGCCGGGTATGGGCGCTTGCCGCGCTCGCCCTCGCGACCATGACGCTGGGAACCGGCGTCGCGCTTTACCGGTTCGACGCCACGATGCTCGACCTGCGCCGCGCCGAATTGCGCAACGAGGTGGATATAGCCGCCGCATGGCTCAAAAGCGCGATTCCGGCGGAGGCGAAGAGCGCGAAAACGGCCGCGCCCGCCGCGCTGGAGCGCTTGCGTTCGGCGCGTTTCGGCGAGAACGGCTCTTTCTTCGCGATTTCCTCCGACGGCGACGCGCTGCTCGCGCCGACGACGCCGGAAATCGAGGGGACGAGCCTGCTGAACGTGCGCGACCGCGCCGGCGGCCATCCGTTCCAGGCGATGCTGAATACGGCGCGCCGGGACGGCGCCGGCTTTGTGCGCTATCCTTGGCCCAAGCCAGGCGCCAAGGGGCGGCATCAGCTGCTGTCCTTCGTGAAGACGATGCCAGAACTCGGCCTGGTGATCGGCGCCGGAGCCTATGACGACGACGACATGACCCGGCTGATCGACATCACGCGCGCCGTGACGCTCGCGGCGCTGCCTCTGGCGCTGGTGTTCGTCACCGTCGCCTTCTTCATCGGCCGGACCGTTTCCGAACGCTTGCGCGGCCTTATCTCAAGCCTCGACGCCATGGCGCGGGGAGACTTCGACATTGTCCTGCCCGGCCTCGACGCTCGCGATGAACTCGGCGACATGGCCCGCTCGGTCGAGGCGATCAAGCTCGGCCTGCGGAGCGCAGCCGATGAACAGGAGCGGGATCGGGCCGCCCGGCGCGACGCGGCCGAACGCTCGCGCAAGGAAGCCATGGGCGCTCTGGCGCGGAATTTCGAGTCCGCGGTCGGAGGGGTCGCCGAGGGCGTCACGGCGGCGGCGCGGCGGCTTGAAAACCTCGCCCGGGAGCTTGTGCGGGAGGCGCGCACGTCCGGGGAGCAGGCGGAAACCGGCGCCAGTGCGGCGGAAACCGCCTCGCAGAATGTGCTGTCGGTCGCCTCGGCCGCCGAGGAGTTGAGTTTTTCTGTGACCGAAATCGGCGCTAACGCGACGCGCTCGCGCAGCCTGACGCAACAGGCCGCTCAGGACGCCGAAACAACGCGCGCCCGCATGGAGGACCTCGCCGCCGCGATCGACCATATCGGCGGCATTGTCGCGATGATCGGCGGCGTCGCCGAACAGACCAACATGCTGGCGCTGAACGCGACCATCGAGGCGGCGCGCGCCGGCGAGCAGGGCCGGGGCTTCGCGGTCGTGGCGCAGGAGGTCAAGTCGCTGGCCGAACAGACCTCGCGCGCCACCTCCGACGTGGCGGAAAAAATCGCCCACATCCAGCGCGCCTCGCAGGAGGCCAACGCCTCGATCCGCGGCATGGCCGAGGCGACCCGTGAGGTCAGTTCGATCGCGGTTAGTATCGCGGGTTCGGTCGAGACCCAGGGCGAGGCGACGCGGGAAATCGCGCGCAATGTCCATGACGCCTCGGACCGCACCGGGGAATTGGCCAAGGTGATCGAGGAAGTGCGCGCGGCGTCCCGCCAGTCGGGCGATTCCGCCGAAGGCGTGCTGCAATCGGTCACCGACCTCGCGCGCCAGACCGACGCCCTGCGCCGCGAATGCGACGCTTTTCTCGCGCGGGTGCGGACGGCTTAATTTTCGATGACGCGCAGGCGCGGCCCTTCGGCGGCGTTTTCCACCTTGCGATAGAAACACGACTTGCGCCCGGTGTGGCAGGCCTTGCCGTCGCCGCCCGCCTCGACCCGCAGCAGCAGCGCGTCCTGGTCGCAATCGACCCTGATGTCGATCACTTTCTGGACCTGGCCGGAGGTGTCGCCCTTGCGCCAGAGTTCGTTGCGCGAACGCGACCAGTAATGGACGATCCCCGTCTCGAGCGTCTTTTCCAGCGCTAGCGCGTTCATATAGGCGAGCATCAGGATTTCGCCGCTCGACGCCTCGACCGTCACGCAGACGATCAGGCCGTGGGAATCGAATTTCGGCGTGAAGGCGCCGCCTTCTTCGAGGAATTTCTTGTTGGCCGAAGGGGCAGGGAAGGTCATTTGCGGCTCACCGCCCGCGCACGAGGCTCAGAAACCGGGCCTGTTCGGCGGGGTCGGACTTGAACGGGCCGGAGAACTGCATGGTGATCGTCAGCGCGCCCGGCTTGCGCACGCCGCGCATCGACATGCACATGTGCTCCGCCTCGATCAGCACGGCGGCGCCGCGCGAATGGAGGCGGGCGTCCAGCGCCGCGAGAATTTCCGCGGTCATGGTCTCTTGGGTCTGGAGGCGGCGGGCGTAGACGTCGACAAGGCGGCCGAGCTTGGACAGGCCGAACACGCCGCCGTCCGGATAATAGGCGATATGCGCCTTGCCGAAGAACGGCGCCATATGGTGTTCGCAATGCGAATAGAAGGGGATGTCCTTTACCAGCACCATTTCGCCATAGCCGCCGACCTCCTCGAACACCTTGTCGAGGATGGGGCCGGGGTCCTGCCGGTAGCCGGCGAAAATCTCTTCATAGGCCTTGACGACGCGCGCCGGGGTATCGCGCAGCCCCTCGCGGTCGGGATCGTCGCCGGTCCAGGCCAGCAGGGTGCGCACCGCCGCTTCCGCTTCCGCCCGGCTCGGGCGCACGATCGCCGCATCCTGCCGCTTCGCCGCAGCCGAAGACGTCTTCACGCCCTCCTCGGGCGATTTGGACCGCGATTTCGCGGCAGCGCGTTTGCGTCGCCGCGCGAGAGCGGAATGCGCCAGATCGTCCAACGATATCTCCTATGTCCGGGGGGCGGCGAGCCTGCCGCGTCGGGGGAAACGGAACGCCCGGACTCAGCGAGCCCGTATATGCGGCGCATCGAATAATATAGAGCTTTGGTCCTTCATTTCCAGCCGTCGGATCATATGCCCTTCGTAGCTGTCGCGAGCCAGGCGCGCTCCGTGGCGTCGAGCATGGGCGACAAAGCCGCCCGCACCCTGGCATGGTAGGCGTTGAGCCAAGCTTTTTCCTCGCCGGTCAGGAGCTTCGGCTCGATCAGGCGCAGGTCGATCGGGACCAGGGTCAGGGTCTCGAAGCCGAGCATGTCGCGTTCCGCGCCGGGCATGTCGCGCGGCTCCACCGCGACCAGGTTTTCGATGCGGATGCCGAAAGCGCCCTCGCGATAATAGCCCGGCTCGTTGGACAGGATCATGCCCGGCTCCAGCGCCGCCGCGCCGAGCTTGGAAATACGCTGCGGACCCTCGTGAACAGAGAGAT
>JAKANG010000293.1 GCA_021812505.1 Pseudomonadota bacterium | reverse complement strand
TATTGCAGGACAAAAAGCCGGTGCGCGGTGTGGCTCTCGGCCTCGCGCGCGCTTTCGGTCAGGATCGCCTCGGACAGCGCGTTGGCCTTCTCGCCATGGCTTTTTTCGACCATGGCGAGATCGCCGAGCAATTTGCGCACGCCGACGTCCTGCGCAGATTCCGCGGCCCGCAGGTAAAAACGCTGCGAGTCGGTTTCCATCGCCTCGGCCTGGCGGCGGATCGTCTCGAGCGGCAGGTTCTTGATCAGCCAGGTCGGCCGCCGGCTCAAAAAGCCTTTAACGTCCTCGCGCCGGATCGCCGGCAGGATGGCGCCGAAGCGCGCCTCGTACATTTCCAGCAGCTGGCGGCGATGGCCGTCCTCCTCGGCGGCCATTTCCCGAAACACCTGCGCCGTCGCGGGATAGCGGTCGGCCAGTTCTTCCGAGAAACTGGTGTAGATGCGGCTGTCCTCTTCCTCGGAGCTGATCGCGATGGCGAGGATTTCGCGCTGGGTTAGATCGGAAAAGTTTTTGAGACTCATGACTTTCTCCGATCCCAGCGCGGCCCCGAGATTCGTAAAACGAAGCAACGCTTCGCGTCCGTTCGCAAAGCCGTCGCGGAAAGCTATAATTTGGATCGAACGTCAAATCCAGCCGCGAGACTTTTATGTCCGAAATCGCCTTCTGGCAAAAATGCGTGCGCCAGGGGCAGCGCGCCGCCGGCCTGCTCATGCGGCCGATGACCCTCGGCGTCCGGGCGATCGCGCTGGATGAGACGGACCGGGTGTTCCTTGTGCGCCATGCCTACATTCCAGGCTTCCACCTGCCCGGCGGCGGCGTCGAAAGCGGCGAGACCGCGGTCACCTCTCTGCTGCGCGAATTGCGCGAGGAAGGCGGGCTGGAGACGATGGAGCCGCCGCGCTTGTTCGGCTTTTATCATAATCCGCGCCATTCCCGGCGCGACCATGTCGCGCTCTATCTGGCGCGAGTGCGCCAGGACAGGCCGCGGAAGCCGGACTGGGAAATCGTCGAATCGGGATTTTTTTCGCTCGACGCCCTGCCAAAGGGCGCGACGCCCTCGACAAGGGCGCGCATCGACGAATATTTACGCAAGGCTGAACCTACGACTTTATGGTAACACCTCAGCACTTAAACGCGGACGAGGCGTTCGACGCCGGTCGGCCGGAGGAATGCGCGCGAAAAAACGCGGCGGAGCAGGAAATGACGGTGGAGCAGGACGAGGCGGAAAAGCAGAAGCCCCTATTCGAGGACATCAGGCTGCTCGGCCAGATTCTCGGCGACACGGTGCGCGAACAGGAAGGCGAGGAAATTTTCGAGCGGATCGAAAAAATCCGCCGCCTCTCGGTCGCGGGCAAGGGCAAGGCCAATTCGGAAGCAGGCCGCGAGCTAGAAGCCTTGCTGCAAAGCCTGTCGCCGGCGGAGACGGCATCGGTCATCCGCGCCTTCGCCTATTTCTCCCATCTCGCCAATATCGCCGAGGACCGGCATTTCCTGCGCCGCCGCGCCGTCCATGAGCCGCAGACTCAAGCTGGCGGCCTCGCCTATAGTTTCGAGCGGCTTCGCGCCGCCGGCGTCTCTCCCGAACGCATCGAGCAGACCCTCGCGGAGTCCTATGTTTCGCCGGTGCTGACCGCCCATCCGACCGAGGTGCAGCGCCGCAGCACGCTCGACGCCGAGCGCGCCATCGCCGACCTGCTCGCCGCGCGCGAGAATTGCCGGACCGACGCGGAATTGCGCGAGAACGAAGCGCAGCTCTACGGCCGCGTGGCCCAACTCTGGCAGACCCGCATCCTGCGCACAGCCAGCCTTTCCGTGCGTGACGAGATCGACAACGCGCTGCTCTATTACCGCTCGACCTTCATCCGGGACATTCCCGCCCTTTACGCCGAACTCGAACAAAGGCTCGGCCGCCCCGTTGCGCCGTTCTTCCGCATGGGCAACTGGATCGGCGGCGACCGTGACGGCAATCCGAACGTCAACGCGGAAACGCTCGACATTTCCGTCAAGGCCCATGCCGAAACGATTCTGCGCCATTACCTGCTCGAGGTTCACCTGCTCGGCGGAGAGTTGTCGATGTCGCGGGTGCTGGTCGACTGCTCGCCGGAACTCGACGCCTTGGCCAAGGCGTCCGGCGACGCCAATCCGCATCGCGCCGACGAGACTTATCGCCGCGCCTTGATCGGAGTCTATGCGCGGCTCGCCGGAACGATGAAGGCGCTGACCGGCGGCGAGGCCCTGCGTCACGCGGTCGGCTCGGGCAAGCCGTATGGCTCGCCCGGCGAATTTCGCCGCGACCTCGTCATCGTGCGAGAGTCCCTGCTCGCCCACCACGGCGCCGTGCTGGCGCGCGGCCGGTTGGCGGAACTGATCCGGGCCGTCGATGTCTTCGGCTTCCACATGGCGACGACCGATCTGCGCCAGAACTCCGACCAGCACGAGGCGGTGCTGAAGGAGCTTTTGGCGGCGGTCCGCATCGTTCCCGATTATTCGGCCCTGAATGAGTCCGACCGTATCGCGCTCCTCCTGCAATTGCTTGCGGACCGGCGTGTGCTGCGCGCGCCGGACGTCGAATATTCGGCCAATGCGCGCAGCGAACTCGCGGTGTTCGAAACCGCGCGTATCGCGCGTCAGAGATTCGGCGAGGCGACCATTCGCCATTACATCATCAGCCATACCGAAACCGTGTCCGACCTTCTGCAAGTCATGGTTCTGCAGAAGGAATGCGGCCTGATGCAGGGCACGCTGCACGAGGCCGACCGCGACACGGCGCGGCTCGACCTCATCGTGACGCCGCTGTTCGAGACCATCGAGGATTTGCGCGCCGCCGAACCGATCATGCGCGCCTTTTACGCCCTGCCGGGCGTCGCCGATCTGATCCGGCGCTCCAGCGGGGTGCAGGACGTGATGCTCGGTTATTCCGACTCCAACAAGGACGGCGGCTATTTCACCTCGACCTGGGAGCTTTACCGGGGCTCGACGGCGCTCGCTGCCTTTTTCGACTCGCTGTCGGGCGTGAAGCTGCGGCTGTTTCACGGACGCGGCGGCGCGGTCGGGCGCGGCGGCGGACCCTCCTATCAGGCCATTCTGGCCCAGCCTCCCGGCACGGTGCGCGGCCAGTTCCGTCTCACCGAACAGGGCGAGGTGATCGCCGCCAAATACGCCCATCCGCTGATCGGCAAGCGCAATCTCGAAACCTTGATGGCCGCCAATCTCGAAGCGAGCCTTTTGATCGACGGCAAGGCGCCGCCGGCGGAATTTCTCGAGGCGGCGGAGCGCTTGTCGCGCCTGTCAATGAAGGCCTATCGCGGCCTCGTCTATGAAACGCCGGGCTTCGTCGATTATTTCTACGCCGCAACCCCGATCGCCGAAATCGCCGAATTGAACATCGGCTCGCGGCCCGCCTCGCGCAAGGCGTCGCGCCGCATCGAGGATTTGCGCGCAATTCCCTGGAGCTTTTCCTGGGGCCAGAGCCGCGTCGCTCTGCCGGGCTGGTTCGGCTTCGGCGCGGCGGTGGAAGGCTTTTTGCAGGAGGACAAAGAGGCCCGGCAGGCGCTGCTGCGCCGCATGTTCAAGGAATGGCCGTTCTTCGCCGCGCTGCTCTCCAACATGGATATGGTCCTGGCCAAGGCCGATCTCGAAATCGCCCGGCGTTACGCCGAACTCGTGCCGGACCGCGCTGCGGCCGAGCGCATCTTCTCGGCGATCGAAGCGGAATGGGGCCGCACCGTGACGGCGCTGGAGATC
>JAKANG010000292.1 GCA_021812505.1 Pseudomonadota bacterium | reverse complement strand
ATCGAGTTCCGCGGGCCGTCCGCGACTTCCGGCTATTTTCGCAACGAGCCGAAGACACGGGAACTTTTTCGGGGCGGTTGGCTCGATACGGGGGATTGCGGCTACGTCGCCGGCGGCGACATTTTCATAACCGGCCGCGTGAAGGACATCATCATCCGCGCGGGCCGTCATATCTTCCCGCAGGAAATCGAGGAAGCCGTGGCGGCCGTCCCCGGAATTCGCAAAGGCTGCGTCGCGGCCTTTGGCTTGACGGACGCTCATTCGGGCACGGAACGGGTCGTGGTTGTGGCGGAGACGCGCGCCGCCGCGCCAGCCGCGCGCGCGGCGCTGGAAGCGCGCGTCCAGGAAGCCGCCGCCGCCGTCGTCGGCTCTCCGGCCGAAGAAATCATACTGGCGCCGCCGCACACGATTCCCAAAACATCGAGCGGCAAAATCCGGCGAAGCGCGGCAAAAGCGCTCTTCCTGGCGCAGGGGATTGGCGCGCGCCCGCCAGGCGTCTGGCGACAATTCCTGCGCCTTTTCGTCGCAAGCTTCGGTCCCGGGGCGCGGAAGCTCATGAAAATTCTCGGCGAAACGGCATATGCGTTGTGGTGGTGGATCGTCGTCGCAGCCGCCTATGTCCTCGCGTGGTTCGCCGTCATGGCGCTGCCGCGTCTCGAATGGCGGTGGCGAGCGGCGCGTTCGATCGCGCGCTGCGCCTTGCGGGCGCTGAACGTGCCGGTCGCCGTCGCCGGGCTTGAGCGCATTCCTCGGTCGAATGCGATGCTCGCCTTCAATCATGCGAGTTATATGGATGTGGTCGTTCTCGCGGCCATCCTGCCCGGGACGCCCGCTTTCGTCGCCAAAAAGGAGTTGGCGCGGCAAGCTTTCGCGGGCCCGTTCACGCGTCGCCTGGGCGCCCTGTTCGTTGCCCGACATGAGGGCGGCGAGAGCGTCGCCGGCGCGAATGCTCTGGCGGCCGCCGCCCGGGACGGACGCGTCATCGTCTTTTTCCCGGAGGGAACATTCACGCGGAGGGCGGCGCTTTCCGAGTTCTATCTCGGCGCGTTCCAGGCGGCGACCGAGGCGCGTGTGCCCATATTGCCCGGCGCGCTGCGCGGAACGCGGTCAATGCTGCGCGGCGGGCAATGGTTCCCGCGATGGTCGCCGGTCAGCGCCGAAATCGGAGACGCCATCGAACCGACCGGAACCGGCTTCGCCGCCGTGGTCGAGATGCGGGACAAGGTGCGCCGGGCGATTTTGGCGAAATGTGGCGAACCGGATCTCGGCGAATTGGCGAATGTCTCGCGCTCCACGGCCGGAAGTTGAGCCGTTTTGCGCAAGCTGCGCCACAGCTGTCGGCCATGGCGTCCGAGACGGCCTTGTTCGAGGCTTTCGGCCAAACGAGCGCCTGACCAAAAGCCAACAACGTGTCGCCTACCGCCCGCGGTCACGAATCCTGCGAGACGCCAATCCCCGGCGTCGAAGAACAAGCTCATATAAGATATTGATTTTCATTGGTGAGCGCGCTGGGACTCGAACCCAGGACCCTTTGATTAAAAGTCAAATGCTCTACCGGCTGAGCTACGCGCTCCCCTGAGGGTGAATCGGGAAGTACAGGGCTTCCCCGCGCCGGTCAATAGTCCATTCCCGGACTTTCCCGCCACGCTGGCCGCGCCGGTCTTCAGCCCCGGCGGATTTTTCCGGCCAGGGCGAACAATTTCGGATTGGCCTTGATCGTCCGCTTGGCGGCGGCGGCCAGGGCGAAAATGGGCAGGGCCAGCCGCCCCAAAGCTGTCGGCGCGTAAAGCGCGTCGGCCAGTTCCTCGACCTCGTCGCAAAAATCCGCCTTGTAGCGCGCCTCGCCGACGCCGAGATCGAAGGCCGTAAAGTTCCGCGCGCAGGCGTCGCGCAGGACATGGGTCAGCAGGATTTCGCCGGGGCTCGATCGGGCGATCTCCGGATCGGGATCGTAGGAAATGAACATGCCTTGCAGGCGCCCGCCGTTGGCGCCCGCGCCCAGAACCGCGACGATCCGGTCGCTCACGGCCAGAACGTGAAGCTCGGCCCCGCCCTCTCCTTCCGCCAGCGCGCCGTAAAAAGCCCGCAGGGCGCCGATTTCGTCTCGGCCGAGGCGAAATTCCGGACGGCCGGCCTTGTGCGCGAAAAAGGCGTCTAGGACTTTCGCCTTTTCCTTGGCCCCGGCGGCGCGGAAATAGCGCAATTCGCCCAAGGCCGCGAGACGCCTTTCCTTCTTGCGCAATTTCTTCCGCGCGTCGGCGGAGAGCCGGCGCGCAAGAAACGCTTCGCCGTCTTCGGGCAAATCCGCGGCGCGGGCGCGACTGGCGGCCGGTCCATGATCGAGGCGCGCAAGAGGATTTGGCGCGCCGCGCCAGGCGAGGGGAAGACTGCGCAAGCGATAAAGATGCGGTCCGCCGGGCGCGGCGCGCGCCGCCGCGCGCAGCAAGACCTTCAAATCCTGCGCTGAAAGCTCGGCGCCGGCGCGAAACAGGCCGAGATTGTAATTGGAATGTTTTTCGCCGGGGAATTGCGCCACGCGCAGCGGGCCGAAGTGGAACAACGCGAGCGGCAAAACGGCGAGCGGCGCATTCGACGCGTCGCGCGCGACGACGAAAAACGGTCTTGCCCTCCGGCGCGATCCGAAAATCGCGAACCAGGAAATGACGAAACGCTCGCTCTGGTAGAACGAGCCGCGCGTTTCCGGCGACAATTCACGCCACGCCGCCAGGACTTGAGTCGGATCGTTGACCACCTCGACTCGCGCGAACGGCGCCCGCGGCAAAACGCCGGCGCGCGGCGCGGGGGGTGAAACGGTTTGCGGCGCGGCGACGGACATCGGGCCTTTCCTGGGGCGAGCCGCCTTCTCCTATCAATAAAAGGTCAATGCTTGCTTGCTAATGTTCCCGCCCGGCCTTTCAACCCCTGGCGCCTCGACCGCGATGAACTGGAAGAAGAACGCAATTGCCGCCGGCTTCGGCCTGTTCCGCGCCACCGGCCTGCATCGCCTGGCGGGCGAAATTTTTCGCGGACGCGGCGTCATTCTCACCTTCCACCGTGTGCGCCCGCCGCCGCATTCCGGCTTCGCGCCCAACGCCCTGCTCGAAATCACGCCGGACTTTTTCGACGCCGTGCTCACCCGCCTGCGCGAGACCGGCCTCGCCCTCGTCTCGCTCGACGAGGCCATGTTCCGGCTGGCGACCGGCGAGGGCGGCCCTTTCGCGGTCCTGACCTTCGACGACGGTTTTCGCGACCTGCCGGATCATGCCTTGCCCACCCTGGAGCGCCATGACGCGCCGGCGACGTTTTACATCGCCCCGGGTCTGGCCGACCGCGCCGCGCGGCTTTGGTGGGTGGAGCTTGAGGAGGCCATAAGGCGCCTCGACCGCATCGAACTCGATCTCGACGGCGCCCGCCTCGTTCTGCCGGCGCGCGACGATGGCGAGAAAAGCGCGGCCTTCGAGCGCGTCTATTGGCTGCTGCGCGGCGGCGGCGACGAGCGCCTGCTCGCGGCGGTGGCGCAGCTCGGCGCCAAGGCAGGAATCGACGCCCGGAAGCTGGTCGAGGACAACTGCCTCGGCTGGGACGAATTGCGCGAACTGGCCGACCACGATCTGGCGACCGTCGGCGCCCATAGCGTCACCCACCCCCGCCTCGCCAGCCTGCCGGTCGAAGCGGCGCGGCGGGAAATGGCGGAAAGCCGCGACCAGCTCGAAAAGCGCTTCGGCCGGACCATCCGCCATTTCG
>JAKANG010000291.1 GCA_021812505.1 Pseudomonadota bacterium | reverse complement strand
TCGACCGAGGTCGCCCCGTTCGGCGGCGTCAAGGAATCCGGCGTCGGCCGCGAGGGCTCGCGGCACGGGATCGAGGAATTTTTAGAGATCAAATATGTTTTGCTTGGCGGACTGGGAAGCTGAAGCGCCCGGTCCACCCCCCGCGTTGCGGGTCTTCCCTGTCGCGAGAGCGACAACGCTAAAGGTTTCAGGGCTGGTTTCGTCGGCGCGCCGACGAAACCAGGGTTGCCGCCATCGCCCGGCGGAAGTCAGAAACGCTTGGCGCGCGTGCGGAAAACCTCATCCGCGACCTTTTTTTGCGCAGGCGGCATGACGCGATAAAGTTTGTCGAAGGTCGTCGCAAAGCGCCGCATGTTGCGCGCGTGCGTTTCCGCCGATTCGGCGTAGAGGCGAAGATTCTCGCTGGCGTCCAGCGAAGCGAGGCGCGCATGCCGGTGGTCGTATGCCTGGCGCATGGCTTGCGCGTTCGCCTTGATCACATTCGCGAGATTGTTCCACAGCGGTTCTTCCGCCGGGGAAATCTGAAGCTGCTGATGGAGTTTGGAGATCCGCGCCTCGGTCCGCGCGGGATCGTAACGATCCTGCTGGCTCGTTTGCGCCGAGGCCGCAAAGGCTAAGGCCGCCGAGGCCAAGATGGTCGATAAGGTCAGAAAAACTTTGGAGGTCATGACGTCTCACGTGCCTGACGGAGGGGTTGACGACGAATGGCGAATTCCATGCAAACAGCGCTGGCGTCGTCGGGAGCGCCACGCTATAAGAGAGTTAAACTACTGTAGAGTCAAGCAAAGTCGTATGAGCTGGGGCGTGGCGGCGCCCGTTCATGGATGATGACGAGCGAAGAAGGATGGCTTGCCTGTGGTCCGATAGGCCGATCTATCTGCGGGAAACGGGGCTATCGGAGGCACGGGACGGAGACACGGGACAGAGGCATGGGCCAGCGCTTGTCAGTTTGGCGCGTGCGGCAAAATCCGGCCGGCGCCATGGAGCGCGGACCTTGATATGCGGAATGGGAGGAGAGCGCGATGCTGAAAACGGGATTCATCTGGATAGCCATGGGAATGATCCTGTTCCCGCTCGCGGGCTGCGACACAGTCGGTGAGCCGGCGGGATACATGGTGAGCGGCGAGATGGGCCCCGGCATGGGCGCCTTCTATGGCGGCGGACCCTTCATGTATGGGCCGAGTTACGGAGATTTCGGGGACTTTGGCGGCTATGGCGGCCTGGGTTATGGCATGTATATGGGCGACGACGACGACGACTGAGCGGCGAGCGGCTGATCCCGTCAAGGCGTTGCGCGCCCGGTAGCGGCTCGCCTCCGGCGAACGGGGGAGGCCAGTCTGCGTCGTGGAGCCAAGGCGTCCGTCGAGAACAAATCGTGATGCCTGGAGGCTTGAGCGATTAACGGCCGCCCGCTCGGAGTGGCATGGGTATCGGCCTTGCGCTATCGTCGCCGTTTCTCGTCCGGCTGCGGAGCGCCATCCGATGACCTCGCGACTTTCCCCCGAACGGCTTCTCGGTCTGGGCATGGGCTTTTGGGGCGCCAAGGCGCTTCTTTCGGCGGTAGAACTCGGGGTTTTCACCCGGCTTGCCGAGAGCCGCGCCACTCTTGTCCAACTGACGCGGGATCTCGGTTTGCATGAGCGCGGCGCGCGGGATTTCCTTGATGCGCTGGTCGCCCTGAAGCTGCTCGAACGCGCCGACGGCCTCTATGGCAATGCGCCGGACGCCGATTTCTTTCTCGACCGCGCCAAGGCGAGCTATGTCGGCGGCCTCCTCGAAATGGCGAATGCGCGGCTTTACCCGAGTTGGGGCAGTCTGACCCACGCTTTGCGCACGGGGCGGCGCGTGAGCGAGAATCCGGACGAGGCGGATTTTTTCGGCGCTCTCTATGCCGTTCCGGACCGGCTTCGCGGCTTTCTCGCGGCCATGAGCGGCGTCAGCGCGGCGCCCGCCGCCGCGATCGCCGAGAAAATTCCCTGGAAGGACTACGCGAGCTTCGTGGACGTCGGCGCGGCGCAAGGCATGGTTCCGGCCACGATCGCGCGCGCGCATCCGCACCTCGCCGGCGCCAGCTTCGACCTCCCGGCGGTGCGCCCGATTTTCGAGGAATTCATCGCCCGGCAAGGCTTGTCGGACCGGCTGCGTTTCATTCCAGGCGATTTTTTCAAGGACGAGCTTCCGTCCGCCGATGTGATCATCATGGGCCACATTCTTCACGACTGGAACATGGACGAGAAGCTCATCCTGCTCGCCAAGGCGCAACAGGCGCTGCCCGAGGGCGGACTTCTGGTCGTCTATGAGGCGCTGATCGACGACGAACGCCGCGAGAATGCGTTCGGGCTGCTGATGAGCCTCAATATGCTGATCGAGACGCCGGGCGGTTTCGATTACACCGGCGCGGATTGCCAGCGCTGGATGCGCGAGGCGGGCTTCGCCGAAACGCGGGTCGAACATCTGCTTGGTCCCGATTCGATGGTGATCGGCGTGAAGTAACGACGCGGCGGCGCGCCGGAATTCTGGCGCGGACCGGGCCGCGCTGGCCGACAGCGCCGATTCCTGGGGAAGCCCGCGCGCGGAAATCGCCTTTCCCGGGCTGGTGGCCGCCCCTCGCGTCGACCCGCGGCGATGGGTTATAATTATTTTTGCGAATCAAACTCCTCGCCCCAGACGCCTTGCCGCGCGCATCTGGTGAGGAAGTTCGCGCTTTGATGCGCGGACCAGGATTCCGTCAGCATTGCGGGCGCGCCTCGCACGATCCGGAGACGCCATCATGAGCCTGACGATTGTTCCCACCTTCGACAGTTCGGTTACCAATTCCGTCGACGCCACCGGTTATGAGGCGGCGGTCGATACCGCGATCAATTTTTTCGAACAGCACTTCACCACTGCCTATAATGTCGTCGTCGATCTGACCTTCAGCTTCAATAATTCCATTGGCACGGCGGTCGGGGAAAATGTTTCAAACTACCTGTCCTACAGTTATGGGCAGGTTTACAACGCGATCCAGAAGGTGGACGGCGCCGCAACGGCGACCGCTACGCAGCGGCAGGCCGCGGCGACGCTGGCGAGCCAGTTCGGCTCGACCGATCCGACCGGGGGCGGCAATTTCTGGCTGACCACGGCCGACGCGCGCGCGCTCGGCCTTGCGCCTGCGAACTCGGCGCCGCCTTCCGACGCCACCGTCACGCTGAACAGCGGCTACAGCTACACCTGGTCGCAGTCCGGCGGCATCGCCGCTGGCACTTTTGACGCGGTCGGAACCTTCGAACACGAAATTTCCGAAACCCTCGGCCGCACCGCTTTTCTGGGCCAGAACCAGTTCTACGATGGCGCCGATTACAACATCCTCGACCTTTTTCATTACGGCTCCGCCGGGCAATTGGCGGAGCCGTTCAACCCCACGGCATACAAGGCCTATGTCAACGGCGGCTCAGCCTATTTCTCGATCGACGGTGGCGTAACCCCGGGACTGACATTTTCGTCCTATTCGGAAGTCAAGGGCGGCAATGACGTCGCCGACTGGAGTTCGAACGTCAGCGGCGATTCGTTCGGCTACGCCACCCTCGGCCAGTTGGACGCCGTCTCGCCGACCGACATGCAGGTTCTCAACGTCCTCGGTTATGCCGAGACCTCGCCCGCCTGCTATTGCGCCGGAACGGCGATCGCGACCGCGCGGGGCGACGTCGCGGTCGAGGATTTGAAGATCGGCGATCTCCTGCTCACCGCGTCCGGCAAGCTTCGGCCG
>JAKANG010000290.1 GCA_021812505.1 Pseudomonadota bacterium | reverse complement strand
CGCCGGATCTGGCCGGCGCGCCTTACATCCAGGTCGCCGATGCGCGAAAAAGCCTGTCCCTGGCGGCGGCGGCGCTCTTTCCCCGCCAGCCGGAAAAGATCGTCGCGGTCACCGGCACGTCGGGCAAAACCTCGGTGGCGGATTTCATCCGCCAGATTTTCGCCTTTTGCGGCTTTGCCGCGGCCTCGCTTGGCACGATTGGCGTGGTCAAGCCCGGTGGCGCGGCTTACGGTTCGCTGACGACCCCAGATCCGGTGACCCTGCACAAGACCCTCGACGCTCTGGCGGGCGAGGGCGTGACGCATCTGGCGATGGAGGCCTCCTCGCACGGCCTCGACCAGCGCCGGCTCGACGGCGTGCGCCTGACGGCGGCCGGATTCACCAATCTCTCGCGCGATCATCTCGATTATCACGCCGATCTCGGCGATTATCTCGCCGCCAAGCTGCGGCTGTTCACGGATTTGCTCAAACCCGGCCAGACGGCAGTCGTCGCCGCCGACGGAGATCATGCCAGGCAGGTGATCGAAGCCTGCCGCGCCCGGGGCCTGAACCTGTTCACGGTCGGCGCCAAAGGCGAGTCCCTGCGCCTGAAGGAAGCTCGCGCGGAAAATTTCGCATTGCGGCTCGATCTGGTTTTCGAGGGTCGCGACATCGCGGTCAGATTGCCGCTCGCCGGACTGTTCCAGGCGGAGAACGCGCTGGTCGCGGCGGGCCTCGCGCTTGCCGCCGGGGCGCCGGCGGAAAAGGTCTTTGCCGCGCTGGAGATTCTGCAAGGCGCGCCAGGGCGTCTTGAGCGCGTCGGCGACAGAAGGGGCGCGCCGGTTTTCGTCGATTACGCCCACAAGCCCGACGCGCTGGAAAAAGCTCTCGCCGCCTTGCGGCCCTTCGCCAAGCGGCGCCTTGTCGTCGTCTTCGGCTGCGGCGGCGACCGCGACACGGGCAAGCGCCCGATCATGGGCGAGATCGCCACGCGCGGCGCCGATGTGGTCATCGTCACCGACGACAATCCGCGCAGCGAGGACCCCGCAATGATCCGGGCGCAGATTCTCGCCTCAGCGCCAGGCGCCAGCGAGATCGGCGACCGCGCCCGGGCCATTCGCGCCGGAATCGCGCTGCTTGGCGAGGGCGACCTGCTGCTCATCGCCGGCAAAGGCCACGAAACCGGGCAGATCGTCGGCGGAAACGTGCTGCCCTTTTCCGATCAGGACGAGGCGCGCGCCGCTCTGAAGGAGCTGTCCCCATGAGCGAAATTCTCTGGAGCGGCCTCGGTCTCGTCGCGCCCTTGCGGGCGAGGGTGCTCGGCCTGCCGCCGCAGGGCGTGACCGGCGTTTCGATCGACACCCGCACCCTTCAGCCAGGCGACCTTTTCTTCGCGATTCAGGGCGAGCGCAGCGACGGCCACGATTTTGTCGGCGCGGCTTTCGAGCGCGGCGCGCTCGCTGCTGTGGTGGACGAGGCCCACGCCGATGCGCTGAAACATTTCGGGACGCTCTACGTCGTTCGTGACGTGCTCAAGGCCATGGAGGGTCTCGGCCGCGCGGCGCGCAAGCGCAGCAAGGCGCGGATCATCGCGGTGACCGGCTCGGTGGGCAAGACCTCGACCAAGGAAATGCTGCGAAAAGTCCTGTCCGACGCGGGGCCGACGCACGCCTCGGACAAGTCCTACAACAATCACTGGGGCGTGCCGCTCACCCTCGCCCGCCTGCCGGAGAGCGCGCGCTACGCCGTGTTCGAGATCGGCATGAACCACGCGGGCGAGATCGCGGCCCTGGTCGATATGGTCCGCCCGCATGTCGCCGTCGTCACCCATGTCGCGCCGGTCCATCTCGAACATTTCGCCGGCGTCGAGGATATCGCCCGCGCCAAGGCCGAGATTTTTTCAGGCGTCGTCAAAGGCGGAGTCGCCATCATCAATCGCGATGTTGAGACTTTCCCGATCCTCAAGGCGGCGGCCGAGGCCTCGCCCGCCCGCTATGTCCTGAGTTTCGGCGAAGATGTCGCCGCCGACGCCCATTTGACCCGGTTCGATGCCGAGGCGACGTTCTCGCGGGTTTCCGCGCGCCTGCTGGGGCAGGACCTTCATTTCCGGCTCGGCGCGCCGGGACGCCACATGGCGGTCAATGCGCTCGCCGTCCTGCTCGCCGCCCGCGCGGCGGGCGTCGATTTCCCGGCGATCGCCGCCTCGCTCGCCGAGGTCGCGCCGGCGCAGGGACGGGGCTCGCGCGAAGTCCTGCGCCGCGACCGCGACGACGCCGCGAGCGCCTTCCTGCTGATCGACGAGAGCTACAACGCCAATCCCGCTTCGATGCGCGCGGCGATCGACCTGCTGGGCGCGGCCAAGCCCTCGGGCAAGGGCCTGCGCATCGCGGTGCTCGGCGACATGCTGGAGCTGGGGACGGCCGCGCCCGAACTGCATGTCGCGCTCAAGGACGACCTGGAGCGCAACAATGTCGATCTCATTTTCGCCGCCGGGCCGCTGACGCGCCATCTTTTCGACGCGCTGCCACCGCAGAAGCGCGGCGCCTGGGCCGAATCGGCCGCCGCGCTGGAGCCGATGGTCGCCGAAACCCTTGGGGCGGGCGACGTGGTCATGGTGAAGGGCTCCAACGGTTCGAAACTTCATGCGCTCGCCGCCGGGCTGAAGAGCCGCTTCGCGGCGCCCGAACCGCAACAAGTCGAGGAATCCCGATGCTGATCTGGCTCGCGGCGGTTGCTCTGCTCACTCTTGTGTCGTGGTTGCTGCGGCCGGCTGTGGCCGCGTTTTGCAAGATCTCTGCGCAGTGGCAGGCGGCTGTCTATCTTTTCATCCTCTTTGTTCTGAACTGGGGGTATTTCACGTTGTTTGAAGGCTTCTGGGGCGGGCGCACACCGGGCAAGCGGCTCCTGGGGATTCGTGTCATTCAGCGCTCGGGCCGCTCGATTGGGTTGCTGGAATCGATGGCGAGGAATCTGCTGCGCTTTGTGGACCAGATTCCCTTCTGCTATGCGGTGGGAGCGATCGCCGTCTTTGCCACGCGGCAGCATCAGCGGCTGGGCGATCTGGTCGCCGGGACGCTTGTGGTCCGCGACCAGCCAAAGGAGGCGCCACTGTGGGCAGAGGGCGTGCTGCCGGAGGCCGAGTCCGTTGCAGGGCCTGGCGGATTGGAGAGGGAGAGCGGCGCGTGCCCGGCCTTTCCGTCGTCGTCGGTCGCGCGCCTGACGGCAGCCGACCTGATGGTGATTGAGAGTTTTTTTGCCCGCCGGCTGGACCTGCCAGAGATGACTCGCCGCGATCTGGCCAGACGGCTTGCTGAGGGCATTCTGCTCCGAATGGGACTGTCGACGCGCCCGGAGGCCGCTCCGGAGGCCGTTCTTGAACGGGTGGCGTATCAAGCGCGGGAGTTGGTCACGCTCCGGGAACGCGAGACCGGAGACTGAGGCCGGGCGGAGTGCCGGACGAGCCGGACAGCGGCAGGCAACACAACTTTGTGTGAAGCGTGTGAAGGCGACGGCCGCATACCAATCGAGAACCATTCCATCTATTGCAACTTGTTCATAGAGAACGACCTAAATGCGATTTGTGTGTCTGTTTCGCGGGTATCCACGGCCGGTGGTGTTTTGTTGAAAGTTCCTCTTGACAACTTATATGTTGCAGGGTTGTAATCACACCGGTCTTTGCGAACTCACGGGCAACTTAAATGACTTAAACGTTTGAGCACTGGAATTCCAAAAGATGTATAAAGCGGATTCTCAGTCTCCAGAAGTATGGAGAAATGG
>JAKANG010000289.1 GCA_021812505.1 Pseudomonadota bacterium | reverse complement strand
CAGATGACGAAATAGCGCTTGCGCCCGAGCAGGTCGCCAAGCCAGCCGGAAATCGTCAGCACGATGCCGTTGGCCACGAGATAGGACGTCAGGACCCAGGTCGCCTCGTCGGTGCTCGCCGAAAGGCTCCCGGCGATATGAGGCAAAGCGACATTGACGATGGTCGTGTCCAGCACTTCCATGAAGGTCGCGATCGTGACCGCCACCGCGATCAGCCAGGGATTGCCCGCCGGCTTCCAGTCCGCGTGAGGGTCGTCCGCGACGTCGCTCATTTCAGCGACACCGTGGGCACGACCGACAGGCCGAGCGGCAGCGGCTCGTCCTTGTTCAGGCCGCTGTCGATGGCGATTTTGACCGGCACGCGCTGGACGATCTTGACGAAATTGCCGGTGGCGTTTTCCGGCGGAAAGGCGGTGAATTTGGCGCCCGTGCCCTGCTGGATCGAGTCGACATGGCCCTGCAGCTTGAGATCGGGGTGGGCGTCGACCTCGATGCTGACCTTCTGGCCCGGGCGCATCCGCCGCAGCTGGGTTTCCTTGAAATTGGCGGTCACCCAGCGTTCGGACGCGACGATGGCGAACAATTGCTGGCCGGGGGCGACATAATCGCCCATTTCGACATTGCGCTTGGTGATCCAGCCGTCCTGCGGCGCCTTGACCTCGGTCCAGGACAGATTGAGCGCCGCCTGATCGAGCCGGGCCCTCGCCTGTTCGACCTGGCCCTCCAACTGGCCGACCTGCTTCGCGATTTCGCCGATTCTCTGAGGAACGGGCGAAGCTTGGAGAACCCGCGCTTCCGCGAGCGCGACCTGCGCCTTGGCGGTTTCCAGCGCGGCTTTCGCCGCGTCCACGTCCTGCGCCGAGGTGGCGATCTTGCTCAGGGAGCGCTGGCGGTCGTAGTCGGCCTGCGCCTTGTCGAGACCGGCCTTGGCGGAGGCGAGCTGCGCCTGAGCTTCGGCCAGCAGGGCGGGGAAATTCTTCTGCGCGACCTGGAAGCCATATTGCTGCGCCGCGAGCTGGGCTTTCGCGGTCGCCAGAGCGCCGTCGGCGAGGTCGCGCTCATATTGATATTGGCGCGGGTCGATCCTCAGAAGGATCTGGCCGGCGTGGACAAACTGGTTGTCGGTCACGTCGAGCGCAACCACATTTCCGGCGACGCGCGGGGAAATGATCACCGAACGGCCGTCGATGAAGGCGTCGTCGGTGTCCTCGATATTGCGGTTGGCAAACCAGTAATAAAATCCGCCGAGCGCCATCGCGACGAGGAGCAAACCGCCGACGGGCTTGATCCGCGCGGCGCGGCGCGCGCGCGCCTGCTCCTGGGAATCGGCCGCCGCGAGCGTCCGCTCCGCCACTTCCGATTCTGTCACGTCGTTTCTCCGGTCGGCTTGCGGCTCCCGCATAAACCAAAAGCGCAACTTTGTCTTGCGATCAAAAGCCGCAAGGTCGGTTTGCGTCGCCGCAACCTTAAGGCGGATCGCAAAGAGCGTGACCAGGCCTGGTTTCGGCTTTGGCCGCGGCCGGCCGGGCGCCCAGCGGCTCCTTGAGGCCCAGCAATTCGGCGGTGTGGGCGGCAATCATCCGCTCCTCGTCGGTTTTCAGGATCAGCGCCACCGTCGGCGAGCCCTTCTCCGAAATGACGCGCTCATTCCGCGAATTGGCGGCCTCGTCGATCTGGACGCCGAACCATTCCATGTCCTTGAGGATGGCGCGGCGGATATTGACCGCGTTTTCCCCGATGCCGCCGGTCAGAACAATGCAGTCGAGACCGCCGAGAACCGCGGCGAGGCCGCCGATCTCGCGGCGCACGCGCGAGACGAAATAATCGATCGCGTCCCTGGCCGACGGCTCGGCCGAGGCTTCGAGATCGCGGATGTCGTTTGAGACGCCGGACATGCCCTTGAGGCCGGAATTCTTGTAGAGCAGTTCGGTGATCTCGTCAGCCGACATCTTCTTCTCGCTCATGAGATAGAGCACGACGCCCGGGTCGAGCTGGCCGCAGCGTGTGCCCATCGGCACGCCGTCGAGCGCGGTGAAGCCCATGGTCGAGGCGACCGACTTGCCGGCGTCGATCGCGCAGAGGGAGGCGCCATTGCCGAGATGGGCGACGATGACTTTTCCGCGCGCCAGCACGGGTTCCTCATGGCGCAGGATGCGGGTGATGAACTCATAGGAAAGCCCATGGAAGCCGTAACGCCGCACGCCCTCGTCATAATATTTTCGCGGCAGCGCGAATGTGTCGGCGATGAACGGATGCCTTCTGTGGAAGGCGGTGTCGAAACAGGCGACCTGCGCGGCGTTTGGAAAAGCCTGGATCGCCGCGTCCACTCCGGCGAGATTGAAGGGCTGGTGCAGGGGCGCGAGAGGTTCGAAGGCCCGCAGCTGGCGCAGGATCTCGTCATCCAGCCGGACCGGCTCGGAAAAAGCCGGGCCGCCATGGACGATGCGATGGCCGACGCCCACCACCTTGCCGCCGAATTTTTGCTGTTCAAGCCAGTCGAGCACCGCGGTCAGCGCCATGGCGTGATCGGCCGCATGGCGGCTCGAGTCGAGCGCAAAATGGGTCTTTTCGCCGCGACCGGTCGTCGCGGAGAAAGTCGCCTGGCTTCCGACGCCGTCGATCTGGCCCAGGGCAAGCGGGGTCAGCTGGCCTTCAGCGACCCTTTGCGCCGAAAATTTCACCGATGACGAGCCGGCGTTGATGGTCAGAATGATGTCGGCCATGGCGGTTCCGGTTCATTTGGCGGCGAGCGCTATTTCCGACGCCGCTCCGGTAAAGGCGCGGCCGTTCTTGCGCCAATAGGCATAGAGCTGGGCGAGCGCGCAGGAGACGAGGCGCGCGTTCTCGTTGTCGGCCCGACTGGTCAGCATTACCGGCGCAGAGGCGCCGACGACGAGGCCGGCGGCCTCGGCATGGGAGACGAAGGTCAGCTCCTTGGCCAGCAGATTGCCGGATTCGAGATTGGGCGCGATCAGGACATTGGCGTGGCCGGCGACCAGAGACACGATGCCCTTGGTGCGCGCGGCGTCCATGTCGATGGCGTTGTCCATGGCCAGCGGCCCATCCACCACGCCGCCGCGAATCTGGCCGCGCTCCGCCATCTTCGAAAGAATCGCGGCGTCGAGCGTCGAGGGAATCGCCGGATTGATGACCTCGACCGCCGAAAGCACGCCGACCTTCGGCTCGACGCCGCAGGCGAGCGCCAGGTCGATGGCGTTCTGGACGATGTCCATCTTGGTCAGAAGATCGGGCGCGATATTGATCGCGGCGTCGGAGACGAACAGCAGATCGTCGAGGGTGATCGTGTCGAGCACGAAGACATGGCTGATGCGCCGCCCGGTGCGCAAACCGTCCTTGGCGACCACCGCGCCAAGCAGATCGTCGGAATGAAGATCGCCCTTCATCACCGCGCCGGCCTCTCCGGCGCGGACCATGGCGACCGCCCGGCCGGCGGCGGCGCGGTGGTTCTTCTCCTCGATCAGCTTGAAGGCGGAAATATCGGCGTCGAGCTCTTTCGCCGCGGCGGCGATGCGCTCCGGATCGCCGATAAAGATCGGCTCGATCAGCCCTCTTTCATGGGCCAGCAGCGGACCGCCGAGCGAATTGTGATCTTCCGGACAGACCACCACCGTCTTCAGGCGCGGCAGTTGCGCGGCCTCCGGCACCGTGCCTTCGAACACTTCGCCATGGGTGTTGACCAGGCGCCCCGAATGCGCATCCGTGCCCCAGCGCGCCAGCGCCACATGCTCTTCGATCGACACCTGC
>JAKANG010000288.1 GCA_021812505.1 Pseudomonadota bacterium | reverse complement strand
TCCGAGGGCCGGCCGATCTATCGCCAGCGCCTCGCCCTCGCCGAGGCGCTGGCGCGGATCGAATCCTGCTACAAGCCCTATCACGCCATGCTCGAAGGCCTTCTGGCGCGCGCCGTCGAAAAATTTGGAATCGTTTATCTGGTCGATTGCCATTCCATGCCGTCGCGCATGCCGACGGGCGACTCCCGGCGTCCTTACGAGCCGGTGAATGCCGATTTCGTGATCGGCGATCGCCATGGTTCGACCTGCGACCCGGCTTTTTCTCATCGCGTCCATTCCCAGCTCTCGGCCATGGGCTATCGCGTCGCCCGCAACAAGCCCTATGCCGGAGGCTATATCACCACCAGCTACGCCAGCCGCTCGCGCAAGCGTCATGCCCTGCAGATCGAGGTCAACCGCGCTCTCTATCTCGACGAGGCCACGCTGCGGCCGCTGCCGCGCCATGAAAAAATCAAGGCCGATCTTTCACGCCTCATCGCGGATATCGCCGCCGAATTTCCGGGATTTGGCTCCAACTGGCGCACCGCCGCGGAATAGGCTCGAAGCCCACAAGGTCGGACCGCAGGCAAAAAAAGACCGCCGACAGGATCGTCAGCGGCCCAAGTCAGGGGAGGAAACGCCCAAAACGGGCGTTTGCGGCAGCGTGCCGCAATGCACAATATGAGGTTGCGATGCACAAAACACAAGAGGGTCGGGTCGACGTTCCTCAACGAGCGCGATGCAGGAGCGCGATTCAGCTGCGCGCGTGATCCGTGCAGCCCGACAACCTCTTGCTGAGGTTATTGATAAAACAGAAAAAACAACAGCTTGACGCGTTTTGCTCGGCCTGTCCTTTGGTCGCTGCGGCGCCATTCTCCCGCGGCGCTGTCCAAGCCGCCTCAATGGACTCGCTTTAGGCACTGCTTCATGGCATGTCTCGCATGAGACCAAAGTCGGCCATGGAGGAGGGGAAAGATGACGGCGGTGGATTTCCTACCCTTCGTCGACCGGTTGGCGCAGGTTTCGGGCGAAGCGATCATGCCCTTCTTTCGCGCCGCCTTCACGATGGAGGACAAATCCGCCGGCGGCGTCTTCGATCCGGTCACCGAGGCCGACCGCGCCGCCGAAGCCGCCATGCGCCGCCTGATCGGCGAAGCCTTTCCTCATCACGGGGTGATCGGCGAGGAATTCGGCGCGACCGACGAGCAAGCGGAATATGTCTGGGTGCTCGACCCGATCGACGGCACCAAGAGCTTCATCTCCGGCCTCCCCCTATGGGGCACTTTGATCGGCCTGCTGCACAGGAACGCGCCCTGCTACGGCCTGATGCACCAGCCCTTCACCCGCGAAAAATTCTTCGGCGACGGCGCGCAGGCCCATTGGACCGGGCCGGGGCTGCATGGCGAGAGCGCGGCGCGCCGCCTGTTCGCCCGCCCCTGCTCCGGGCTCGACCGCGCCACCTTGATGACGACCTCGCCCAAGCTCATTCCGAAGCCGCTGCGTCCGCGGTATAACGCCCTGGAGGACAAGGTCCGCCTGCCGCGCTATGGCGCGGATTGCTATGCCTATTGCATGCTGGCGGCCGGCCATGTCGATCTGGTCGTCGAGGCGGGGCTGAACATTTATGACATCGTCGCCCTGATCCCGATCGTGCGCGGCGCCGGCGGGGTGATCACGACCTGGGACGGCGGCGACCCGACCAGGGGCGGCGCGATCGTCGCCGCGGGCGACAAGCGTGTCCATGAGCAGGCCCTCGAGGCGCTCAACGCCAAATCCTGACGGGCGCTCCGCGGTTCAATATCGTTTCAGGAGGCCGCCTGCGCCGCCAAGCTCGGTTCTATGAGGCGGCCTGCGCCGCCAAGCTCGGTTCTATGAGGCGGCCTGCGCCGCCTCATGCAAGATCCTCTCGCCCGGAATGAAAGCGTCGAACGCCGCCCAGAATTCCGAACGGATTTCGGCGCGCTCCATCAGGATTTCGTGGCGCGCGTCGCGCAGGACCAGGCAATCCGCCGTCTTCAACCGTTTGGCGAAGCGTTCGACCGCCGGGGTCGAGACCAGCCTCTCGTCGCCGGCGGCGAAAAACAGGATCGGGGCATGGATGCGCTCGACCTCGCGCTGCGAGGTCAGCCTGTGCATCAGGTGATAGGCGGCATAGACCCACCCGATGGTCGGATCGCCGACCCCCAGCGCGGGCGCGAGTTCGAGAAGCCCGGCGGCGCGGGCGAAACGACGCCCGTCGGTGGTCAAAGCATTATGGGCGAAGGGCTTGTGATAAGGGGGCCTGCTCCTCCCGCCGGGCACATAGAGCCGCGAAAGCCCCAGGGCGTGTAAACCGGCGGCGAGGCGCCGCGCCATCGCCGAACCGGCGAATCCGTGGAGATCGATCATTGGCGCCAAGGCGACGATCCGCTCGAAAAGCTCGTCGCCCCGATGCGCCGAGCAATAATCGAGCAGCGCTGCCGCGCCCATCGAATGAGCGAGCGCGAACCACGGTCTCGGGCAGTCGGGCGTCAGCATCTGGAGGATGAAGGCGTCGAGATCGCGCCTGAAATCGGTCGAGCGGCGGATATGGCCCTTGGCCCGATTGCGCAGCAGACGCTGGGAAAGCCCCTGGCCGCGCCAATCGAAAGTCGCGACGAGAAAGCCGCGCTCCAGCAATTCGCCGATCGTCTCAAAATATTTCTCGATGAATTCCGCCCTGCCCTGGATCAGCGCGATCGTGCCGCGCGGCGGCCCTTCGGGGCGCCACAAGGCCGCTCGCAGCTCGACGCCGTCGCGCGTCCGCAAGCCGATGATATTGGCGCCGGGTGGACAGCTGTTGGCGGGGGTGTCGATCAGCTCCATGGCGCGAAGCTGTAGCGGGTCGCGCCAGACGGCGCAATCGGGCTGTTGACGGGCGCGGCCCGACGCCCCTTGAAAAACGCCCGCAGGCCTCCATCTCCTTGAAAGCGCGGGCCGAAGGCGGACGCGCTCCGGCGAAAGCAAGACGCTTTCGCCGCATGTCGCTCAACGGAGGATATGCGATGCGTCAATTTGATCTCTCCCCCCTCTACCGCTCGACCATCGGTTTCGACCGATTGTTTTCACTGCTCGATCAGGCGAGCTTCGCGGACGGCTCCGCCGCGTCCTACCCGCCTTATAACATCGAGCGCACTGGCGAAAACGCCTATCGGCTGACCCTCGCGGTCGCGGGATTCGGCGAGAACGAACTGTCTATCGAAACGCGTCAGAACGCCATGACCATCAAGGGCGAGAAATCGGCGCGCGAGGACGGCCAAAACCGCGAAATGCTCTATCGGGGAATAGCCGCGCGCGCCTTCGAGCGACGGTTCCAGCTCGCCGACCATGTACAGGTCACGGGCGCCCGCCTCGAAAACGGCCTGCTTCATGTCGATCTCGTCCGCGAGATACCCGAAGCCCAGCGCCCCCGCAGCATTCCGATCGGACATGCCGCGACTCGCCCCGTCGAGGCGCCGAAAGCGGCCTGATTTCTCCCCTTGCGCGAATGACCGGGCGCCTGTTTCAGGCGCCCGTTTTCTTGTGCGCTCATTGGTTAGGCAATGGCTCGACCTTGGGAGCGCCGCGCGGATGCTGCGGCCGGATCGGACTGAGCGCGTCATCGGCGCTGGACCTGGAGGTCGAGCCTGTGCTGGACGGCGCGGAAGGCGCCGCATTGGCGTCGACGGGTGTCGCGGCGCCGGCGGGAGCATGCTGCGGCGGCGGCAGGGGCGACGCGGGCGCCAGACCGCCGGCGCCCGGCGCGGCGGGGGGCGCCTCGCGGCGGACGA
>JAKANG010000287.1 GCA_021812505.1 Pseudomonadota bacterium | reverse complement strand
TTCCTCAGCCAGCTGGAACGTGGCTCCACGAGCCCCAGCATCAGCTCGCTCAGGCGTATCTGCACCGTTCTCGGGGTCACGCTCGCCGAGCTGTTCGACGAGGACGGGGCGCACCCGATGCAGGTGCTGCGGCGAGCGGACCGACCCACAGTCGAGACTGCGCCGGCCGGGAAGGAATGTCCGCTCTGCACGCAGACATGCTCGCCGCCGCCAATCAGCAGGCGCTCGCCGGCGCCAGGCCGCAAGGCGGCGGCGGCGGCCTCCGTCGCGCCGGAGACGAAGATCACCTGGTCCGCCGGCGCCCCCAGCGCCCGCGCCACAGTGGCGCGGGCGCCCTCGACCACAGCGCGCGCGGCGCGGCCTTCCGAATGGACGCTCGACGGATTGCCAACGTCGAGCGCGCGGACAACCGCGTCGCGCGCGGTCGCGCGCAGCGGCGCGGTGGCGTTGTAGTCGAAATAGATGCGGCGCATCGAAAATGGACCGGTGGCGACAGACGGGCCTTATCCCGCACCCGGACTGCGGCTTCAACCGGCTTTTACGGCGGAAGGAATCATTTCCCGTAAGCGGCTCACGCTCCAATCGCCGCCCGTGATCTGAAAAAGAACAACGAGCGTGAGCGCGAGAAAGACGAGCGGGACGGCGGTCCTGCCAACGGCGGAGATCGCGTCCAGGCGCGCGCGCCATTTCGGCTTGGGGCTGACCTCGTCCGGGAAGTGCAAAAGGAAGCGGGGCATCGCATCTCTCCCTGAGGAAAGCGACGGAAAACCGGATTTCGGGCGACGGCCTCGTTCCGGGCAGTCTTTCGCTTCCCTGATGAAAGTCGCGCTCGTTGGCGCCCTTGCGGCATTCTGTTCGCCGACGTAACGTAAATTAACAAAGATGATTTGTGCTTCAATTAATAAAGGTTCGATTTATTTCGTATTCATTTTAATGAGAAGAATGTTTCGTATTTTTATAAATTATTAGACGAGCAGCCGAACAGCCCGGCGTCGCGTTTCATCCTTCTGCAAGCGTATACTTTATGAACGCATTGAGAGAAGTTCGCGCCCCAGAGCGCCAGCTCGAACCGCGCTTCTGGCGCGGGGCAGGACTGCATTGCGATTTTCGCCGAGTCAAACGCAAAGAGGGCGGCGAGGTCGAAAACCGTCGCCGCGCCCGGATAGCGCGCGCATAGGCGTGGAGCCGTCCGCGCCAGGACGGGCTTTCGCCCAAGACCTCAGGTCACCGGCCTGTCGGTGACGATGACCTTGGTGCCGAGATGGACGCGATTGTAAAGATCGATGGCGTCGATGTCGCGCATGCGGATGCAGCCCGAGGAGACGTGCTGACCGATCAGCTCCGGCTCATTGGTGCCGTGGATGCGGTACATCGTGTCCTTGCTGCCCTGGAACAGATACATGGCGCGCGCGCCGAGCGGATTGTCGGGACCGCCCGGCAGACCGCCCGCTTCCGCCGTCGGCCGCAAGTGAGGCCAGCGTTCGAGCATGTCGCTTGGGGGCATCCAGTGCGGCCATTCCGCCATCTTGCCGATGGTGGCCTCGCCGGTCCAGCCGCTCGCTTCGTTGCCGGTGGCGACGCCATAACGGATCGCCTTGTGGTTCGGCAGCGAGTAATAAAGAAAGTTCTTGAAAGTGTCGATGGTGATCGTGCCCGGCTTCTGGCCGGTAGGATCGTCGACGATATAGCGGCGATAATCTCCCGGCGGCTGGCCGGCCGGCGCGAGAGACATGAATTCGCGATCCTTCCCGCTCAACGTCGGATCGGGAGTGGTTTCCATGTTACAGCCGGCAAGAGCCGCCGAAACCAACGCAATGCCTATAATCGCCCGCAGTTTCATCAAATCGCCCCGAATCGCCCACGCCGCCGCAGCGGCCAACTTTCACTCCATAATTACCATAATCGTCCGGATCGTCACGCCCGTCGAGGTGCGCCGCGGCAAAGGTCGAACAGATTAACGACTTTTGTTGCCACTCGGCAACAGTGGCGCGGCCACGCTATAGTCAAGAGGTCGAAAAGGCGATCAAATTTCGATGAGGAGCGCCGAAAGCTAAAACTTTCGGTCTAAGGCCTAAACTTTGTTGGACAGGCGCGCCGATTGGCGCGATGTTCGCAACGAAAGAAAAGGATCCGGGCGTCAGCCGCCGCCCTCGCTAAGTCTTCGAAGGCGGTTTTCGGGCCGAAAACGACTGTTCCTGTTTGTGAGCCAGAATTGAACACTTTGCTGCTTACCCATCCCGCTGGCCTTTCTCACGACAACGGACCCGGCCATCCCGAGCGGCCTGATCGTGTTCGGGTCATCGAACGCATACTGGAACATGAAAAATTCATGACGCTGATTCGCGCCCAGGCCGCGAACGGCACGCGCGAAATGGCGCTTCGGGTCCACCCCGAATCATATATCCAGGCGCTGGAGGAGGTGTCGCCGCGCGACGGCCTTGCCCGGCTCGACAGCGACACCACGATGAGCTCCGGCACGCTGGCGGCCGCCTTCCGCGCGATCGGCGGCGCCTGTCAGGCCGTCGACGAGGTGATGCGCCGCGAAGTGGACAACGCCTTCGTCGCCATGAGGCCGCCGGGCCATCACGCCGAACGCGCCACGCCGATGGGCTTCTGCTTCTTCAACAACGCCGCCGTCGCCGCCCGCCACGCCATCGCCGTCCACGGCGCGGGCCGTGTCGCGATCATGGATTTCGACGTCCACCATGGCAACGGGACCCAGGACATTTTCTGGTCCGACCCCAATGTCATGTATCTTTCGACCCATGAAATGCCGCTCTATCCCGGCACGGGATCGATTGCGGAGCGCGGCGAATACAACAATATCGTCAATGCGCCGCTCTGCGCGGGAGACTCTGGCCCCCAGTTCCGCGAGGCGATGGAGGTGGCGATCCTGCCCCGGCTGGATCGGTTCCGGCCCGACCTGCTGATCATTTCCGCCGGATTTGACGCCCACCGCCGAGATCCGCTCGCCAATATCAATCTGGTCGAGGCCGATTTCGCCTGGGCCACGGCGAAACTGATGGACGCCGCGGACCGCAATTGCGGCGGGCGCGTCGTTTCCGTCCTCGAAGGCGGCTATGATCTCGACGGGCTGTCGCGGTCGGTCGCGGCCCATGTCCTCACCCTGATGGGCGTCGCGTAAGATTATAGCCTAGAGACCCGGCGACAGGGCGGCTTCATCGGCCGGCGCGCCCAGTTCGATCTCGACAATTTCCGGCGGGCGCAGCAGACGGACCGGCGCGACCGATTCCCCGAGCCCGCCGGAAATGATCATATGCCGGCCGTCCTGCGCGACATGACCGTAGACATGTTTCGGGCCGAATCGCAGATCGCCGACGACTGGGCCAAGAAGGGGCAGATTGACCTGCCCGCCATGAGTATGGCCGCACAGGGTCAAAGCGACTCGGTCGGGCACGGTGGAGAAGACGAAGGGCTCGTGGGCAAGCAGGATCGCCGGGGCGTCGTCGCTCACCTGGGCGAGCGCGCCATCGAGATCGTCGCCGCCGAGTTTCCGGGCATTGGCGTCGATCTGCGCCATGGCGTCGATGAGCTGGTCGGCGAGGCCGACGATCCAAAATCGCTGGCCGTCCTTGGCGAGCGCGACCGCATCATTTTCGAGCACGACGATCCCCGCCTGGCGCAGCGCCCGGCGGATCGCGACCGTGCCGTCCGAGGGCGAGGTCAGGAGGGGGCCGTGCCACCAGTCATGATTGCCCAATATGGCGAAGCAGCCGAGCGGCGCGCGCAACACCGAAAAAGCCTCGCCGATCTGCTGAGATCG
>JAKANG010000286.1 GCA_021812505.1 Pseudomonadota bacterium | reverse complement strand
CTCGTCGGGCAGCCAGGCGATCGGCCTCGCCCTTCAGATGATCCGCGCCGGCATGATCGATCGCGCCATCGTCGGCGGCTCGGAGGCCTGCGCCACCAATGGCTCGATGCGGGCCTGGGAAATGCTGCGCGTCCTGACCCCGGATTTCTGCCGCCCCTTCGCCAAGAACCGCAACGGCATGGTGCTCGGCGAAGGCGCCGGCATGTTCGTGCTCGAGGCCGAAGAGGTCGCCGCGGCGCGCGGCGCGCAGCCGCTGGCGACGCTCGCGGGCTATGGCACCAACAGCGACGCGATCGACCCGGTCCGGCCCGACGCCGCCTCGGCCGCCGCCTGCATGGCCATGGCCCTCGAGGACGCCGGCCTCGCGCCGGCCGACATCGATTATGTCAACGCCCATGGCACGGCCACGGTCATGAACGACGTGACCGAGGCCCAGGCCCTCAACATCGCCTTCGCCGGCCATTGCCACGATCTTCTCGTCTCTTCGACCAAGCCGATCCATGGCCATGGCCTCGGCGCGGCGGGCGCGCTGGAATTGGTGGTGTCGATCATGGCGCTGCGCGAGCAGGTTGCGCCGCCCAATCTCAACACTGAGAACCAGGACCCCAATTGCCAGATCCGTCTGGTCGGCCCGGAAGCGGTGAAGACCCCGATCAGAGCGGTCCTCTCCAATTCGCTGGCTTTCGGCGGCATCAACGCCTCCTTGATCGTCACGCCCGCCGGCGCGGCCTGAGGACGGGCCGCGTGACCGCGCCCCTCGATCGCGTCGGCCCTCTTCGCGTCTCGACGCCCGCCGAATCGGTGCGCGCCTTCCGTCGCGAGACCGGCTGGCGCGATGCCGACGGCCCGCCGCCCGCGAGCTATCCGGTCGTCTTCATGCGGATGCCGGAAATCGGCGAGCCGATCCGCCGGGCGGCGCAGGAAATCGGCCTTCCCGTGCACGAGGCGCAGCATTTCGAATATGCCCGCCCGGTCGAAATCGACGCGGAATATGATGTGACGATGGAATTGCGCCGCGAAAGCGACCCGCCCCGCCTCGTTTCCATCGCCGAGGTCTGCGATCTTTCCGGCGCCTTTGTCGCCCGCGTCACCACGACGCTGCGCCTGATCGACCCCGCCACGGTCGCCCGGCTGGCGCCGAAGGCCCCGTCATGACGGCCGATCGCGCGCCCCCGCGCCTCGGGGAAAAGCTGCCGACCGCGACCGTCGGCCCCTTTGCCCCCGACCAACTCGCCCGTTATGCCGAAGCCTCCGGCGACAGCAACCCGCTCCATCTCGACGCCGCCTTCGCCCGGGGCTTCGGCTTTCCGGCGCGGCCCGTTCATGGCATGCGTCTGCTCGCCGCCTTCGAGCCCCTGCTCGCCGACTGGCGTCCCGACCTCGCAGCGATCGACCTGCGCGGCCAGTTCCTCACGCCCGTTCTCGAAGGCGAGAGCGCCGTCCTGACGGCGCGGGTCGCCAAGATCGAAAATGACGCAAATGGTTTTATCGCCGTCGTGCGCCTGATGGCGCAGACCGAAAAAGGCGCCCCGGCCCTGATGGGCGAAGCGCGCCTGAGGCCCAGAGGGAAGTTTTGAGCCGCCGTTCGTTTGGCGCGATCGCTCTGGCCTAGGCGCCAACCGCTCACGTCGTTTGAGCGATCGCTCTGGCCTAGGCGCCAACCGCTCACGCAATTTGGGGGTTCTTTGGCGAAGAGTCGCATGGACGCGCGGCCGGCTTTTGACTAATCAGACGACGACGCGTCGCGCTCGAACCAGAGGCTTGCTTCCATGACCGACTTTCAGCCCAAGGATCGGATCGTTACTGTTTTCGGCGGCTCCGGCTTCGTCGGACGCCATTTCGTGCGGGCGCTCGCGCGCGACGGCTGGCGCGTGCGCGTCGCAACCCGCCGGCCCGATCTCGCCTTTCACCTTCAGCCGCTCGGCCAGGTCGGCCAGATCCATGCGGTGCAGGCCAATGTCCGCTATCCAGAATCGCTGGCCGCCGCCCTGCGCGGCGCCGATGCGGCGGTGAATCTCGTCGGCATCATGGCGACCTGGGGCAAGCAGACCTTCGATTCGGTGCAGGCGGAAGGCGCGGGCGCCGTCGCCAAGGCGGCGCGCGACGCGGGCGTCGCCAATTTCGTCCATATGTCGGCCCTCGGCGCCGACGACGCTTCGCCCTCGGTTTACGCGCGCACCAAGGCCCAGGGCGAGGCGGCCGTTCTTTCCGCCCTCCCCTCGGCTCATATCCTGCGTCCGTCCGTGATCTTCGGCCCGGAGGACCAATTCTTCAACCGTTTCGCCGCCATGGCCCGCCTGATGCCGGCTTTGCCGCTGATCGGCGGCGGCGCGACGAAATTCCAGCCGGTGTATGTGTGCGACGTCGCCGAAGCCGGCGCCCGGCTGTTGCGCGGCGAAGGCAAGGATGGCGCAACTTATGAATTGGGCGGCCCTGCGGTGAAGACCATGCGCGAACTGCTGGAGTTCGTCCTCGCGACCATCCAGCGCCGTCGCGTGCTCGCCCCCCTGCCCTTCGGCGCCGCCGCCGCGCTCGGCTCCGTGACCGAAACGGTCAACAAGTTGCTGCTCGGCCTGCTCCCGTCGGAATTCGTCTTCACCGCCGATCAGGTCGAGCTTCTGAAACACGACAACATCGTCTCGGAACAGGCGAAAGCCGAGGGACGCACGCTCGCCGGCCTCGGCGTCACCCCGGAATCCCACGAAGCGATCGTCCCCAGCTATCTCTATCGCTTCCGCAAGACCGGCCAATACGCCGACCAGCGCACGGCGTGAGACCGAAAGAGCCTGAGCAGAACAGACCGCGGCGACTGGAAAGTTTGGCTTCGGCCCGTTAGCATCGCTCAAGCCAGCCGGCTGCGACGGAGGCGGAGACGATTTTGCCAAGGGCGAAAAGATGAACGAGGGCCTGCCGGACGACGATTCCCTGGCGGAACTATTCGCGGCCCTCGCGCTCGAGGCGGGCGCGGCGATCATGGGGGTTTTCGCCACGGATCCCGCGGCGCGTGCGAAAAAGGACGCAAGCCCGGTCTGTGACGCCGACATCTTCGGCGAGGAAATCATTCTCAACGGCCTCGCGCGCCATGTCCCGCATATTTCCGTCATCGCCGAGGAACTCTGCGAAAGCGGCAAGGCGCCTAAGCTCGACGGAGGCGCGTTCATCCTGGTCGACGCCCTCGACGGCACCAAGGAATTCCTGCAGAAGCGCGACAGTTTCACGGTCAATATCGCCCTGATCCGCGACAGATCGCCCGCCGTCGGCGTGGTCTATGCGCCAGCCCGAGGCGAATTGTTTTTCGCGGGCGAGAGGGCCTGGCGCTTTTTGGCCGCGCCGGGCTCTCAGCTTCCGCCGCGCGCGACGTGGCGCGCCCTGCGCGCCCGCCCCATGCCGGAGCGCGACGCGATCGCGGTGGCGAGCCGCAGCCATAGCGACCCCGAAACGGCCGCCTTTCTCGCACGCCTGCCGGTCAAGGACGTCGTCTCGACCGGCTCGTCGATGAAATTCTGCCTCGTCGCCGCCGGCGAGGCCGATGTCTATCCGCGTTTCGGCCGCACGATGGAATGGGACATCGCCGCCGGCGACGCCGTTTTGCGCCGGGCCGGCGGGATCGTGGTCGACCCTTCGGGCGCACCCATGCTCTATGGCAAGGAAGCGGAGAAATTCGCCAACGGGCCTTTCATTGCCTGGGGAGATCCGATGGCCGTCTCGGCTTATTGCGGCGAACCGGCAGCCCGCCGTTAATCGCGGGTTCAGCCGCGGCGTCGAAAAATCCGCGTCATGGTTCTACAGGGGGGGCCTGGG
>JAKANG010000285.1 GCA_021812505.1 Pseudomonadota bacterium | reverse complement strand
CCGGATTTCTTCGTGCCGGACGACACGCCGGTCCCGGAGGGGGTGAGCTTGAAGCCTCTGGTTTGACGGCTTCGATCCGCGCCGCTAACACCTTTCCAGGCGCGGGAGAGAGTCGCGGGCGATGGCGGTTTACACGGATGTCACGGACGAGGCGTTGTTCGCCTTTCTCGGCCAATATGACCTCGGCGCCGTCCTGTCCTTCAAGGGCATAGCCGAGGGCGTCGAGAACTCCAATTTCCTGCTCCATTGCCAATCCGGCTATTTCATCCTCACGCTTTACGAAAAGCGGGTGAACCCGGCGGACCTGCCCTTTTTCATCGGGCTGATGGAGCATCTGGCGGCCAGGAGCCTGTCGTGCCCGCTGCCGGTCAAGCGCCGCGACGGCCGCTCGCTCGGGACTCTCGCGGGGCGTCCGGCGGCGATCGTCACCTTTCTCGACGGCGTCTCGGTCCGCAAGCCGGATGCCCGTCATTGCGGCGAGACCGGGCGCGCTCTGGCGCAGATGCACCTCGCCGGCCATGATTTCGGCCTCACCCGCCCCAATCGCCTTTCGCTCAAACATTGGCCGAAGCTTTTCGCAGCCTCGCGCGCCCACGCCGACGAGGTCTCGCCGGGTCTCGCGCGCGAGATCGCCGCCGAACTCGCCTTTCTCCAGCGCCATTGGCCCAGCGACCTGCCCCAGGGCGTGATCCACGCCGACCTCTTCCCCGACAACGTCTTTTTCATCGGCGAAAAGCTTTCGGGCCTGATCGACTTCTATTTCGCCTGCAACGATTCGCTGGCTTACGATCTCGCGATCTGCCTCAACGCCTGGTGCTTCGAACCGGACGGCGCCTATAACGTCACCAAAGGCCGCGCTATGCTGCAAGGCTATCAGAGCCTGCGCCCGCTCGACGCTCAGGAGCGCCGCGCCCTGCCGGTCCTGGCGCGCGGCGCCGCGCTGCGCTTCCTGCTGACCCGGCTCTACGACTGGCTCAACGTGCCCCCCGGCGCCCTGGTTCGCCCCAAGAATCCGCTCGAATATCTTGGCAAGCTCAGGTTCCACCAGTCCATAGACCAATCCGGCGAATACGGACTGGAGTCATGATGCGGTTTTCTCTCGATCGCTTCGCAATCCGCGGAAACGTCATGGCGCGGAAATCCTTGGACGCGCGGCGAATTCCCGCGCCAGCGGACTGCGAATGCCGCAGCTCCGCCGCGGAATTCGCAGCATGACCCGCCGCGTCGCGATCTGGACCGATGGCGCCTGTTCCGGCAATCCCGGCCCCGGCGGCTGGGGCGCCATCCTGACATTCAACGGCGCGACGAAGGAATTTTTCGGCGGCGAGGCCTTGACCACCAACAACCGCATGGAGCTTCTCGCCGCCATTTCGGCCTTGGAGGCGCTGACCCGCCCCTGCGCGGTCGATTTGCACACCGATTCCCAATATGTCCGCCAGGGCGTCACCGCCTGGATGCACAACTGGAAGCGCAACGGCTGGCGCACCGCCGACAGGAAGCCGGTGAAGAATGAGGAGCTGTGGAAGCGGCTCGACGAGGCGGCGCAGCGCCACGACATCGCGTGGCATTGGGTCAAGGGCCACGCGGGCGATCCGATGAACGAGCGCGCCGACGCCCTGGCGCGGGAAGGCATGGCGCCCTATCTGCTGGGCGCATGAGCTGATCAGGCTATGCTTGCGTCGGCGCCGCGCCCTTTGCTAAAGAAAAGTTTAGAGTTTGGCGGGGGCGCCACCAGAGCGGTGAAAAATGACCATAGCCACGACTGCCTCGATCCGTTCCTTTCTGCTTTTCGGCCTGATGTTTCTGGCCTGGAGCGCATTTTCCGGAACGGCCCGCGCGCAAAGCTGCAGCGAAGACATGGCGGCTTTCGGCAAGAGCCGCACCACCGAGATTGAGGCGCTCAACGCCATTTCCGCCGCCCACGACAAGAAGCTCGATCCTGTCGACGCCTGCCCTCCTCTGCGCAAGATGAAGGACATCGAAGCGAAAATGGCCGAATACATGGCCAAGAACAAGGAATGGTGCAACATCCCCGACGATTTCATCGCCAAGTTCAAGGAAAGCTCCGTTCGCACCGCCGCAGTCGCCCAGCAAGCCTGCGCGCTGGCCGCCAAGGCCAAGCAGATGCAGGAAAACGGCGGAGGCATGGGCAATCTGGCGCCGCCGCCCAAACTTCCCGCCGGACCGCTCTAAAGCCATGCCCGCGCCCGCGGCCGAAGGCGCCGCGCAGGCTCCTTTGCCCGACGCGCCGGCCTCCGGCCTGTGGCGGCGCCTGCCGGCCAGCTGGACGCCCTATGTCCAACTCGCGCGGCTCGACCGCCCGGTCGGCTGGCAATTATTGCTGGCGCCCTGCCTGTCCTCGGTCTGCCTTGCGACGATCCGGCGCCTGGAAAACCCGAATTACCTTCTGCTCGCCCTGTTCTTCGTCGGCGCCGTGGTCATGCGCGGCGCGGGATCGACCTTCAACGACCTGATCGACCGCAAGATCGACGCCCGGGTCGCCCGCACCGCCGGGCGGCCACTGGCGTCTGGCCGCATCAGTCCGCGCAACGCCGCGCTCTTCATGGCCGCACAGGCGCTCGTCGGCCTCGCCGTTCTGCTGTCGCTCAACGGTTTCGCCATCTTCCTCGGCCTGCTCTCGCTAGTTCCAGTCGCGGTCTATCCTTTTCTCAAGCGCTTCACCTCCTGGCCGCAGGCCGCGCTCGGCCTCGCCTTCTCATGGGGCGCTTTGCTGGGCTGGGCGGCGCAGACCGGCGGCCTCGCGGCGCCGGCCTATTGGCTTTATGCTTCCGGCGTCGCCTGGACGATCGGCTATGACACGATCTACGCCATCCAGGACCGCAGGGACGATGTCGCGGCTGGCGTCAAATCGACCGCGCTCCTGTTCGGCGCCCATGTCCAGCTGGCGGTGGCCCTGTTCTATCTGGCGAGCGTGTCCTGCGCGGAAATCGCGCTTCTGACGGCGGGCGCGGGCATTGTCGCCCATCTCGGCCTGCTCGGCTTCGCCGCGCGGCTCCTGTGGCAGATCCGCCGGCTGGAGCGCGCCGACGAGGCCGAAGCGCTGAAACTCTTCCGCTCCAACGGCCTGGCGGGATTCATCCTGTTCGCCGGCCTGCTGGGCGAAAACATGCTGTTCTACCTGGTGCGCTGAACCGGGTCTCGAGACACGCTCACTCGTAACAGATGATTTCGCGCTCATCGCGAAAAACCGGCAGGACGCGGCCTAGCATACCCGCCTTGCGGCGCGCCGAAATGGCGGAGCGCCGCGCTTTCAGCGGCCAGCCGCGTCGGCGCGGATGGACCGTTCCGGCCCGAATCCCGCCGAAACGGCTCTCGACCACGGCTTCGCCACCCCGCACGCCCCGCGTGAGGCGTGGCAGGCGGAAGAACCGCGCCCAGGCCAGCCAGTCCCGCGCGGCGTCCTTTTCATTATCGGCTTCCGCCAGCGCCACGTCGAGGTCCGGGTCCGCGTGAACCAGGGCCACGCGATAGAACAGCCCGCGCGCGCCTTGCTGCAGCGCCAGAACGACGCCGCGGAAACTGCGCGTCGGCAGCGAGAGGCGCATGCGCACCCCGCCGACGCAGCGGTCGATGGCAATAGCCTCCGCTGTGACGGCGATCTCGCGCCGGCCTGAATCCGCGCGCGGGTCGTTGGCGACGAGTCGGGCGACGGGTGCAGTCTTGGCTTCGGACATGGCGGGTTTCCAATGACAATTTTCGCGCTGGCCCCATCATTCGGCCGCAAGCCCCACATCCCCGCTAAGAAAACCAGCGGCATTTTATCGATTCCGCCGCCCCGTCG
>JAKANG010000284.1 GCA_021812505.1 Pseudomonadota bacterium | reverse complement strand
CAGATCACCGCGACGTCCTCGCGGACCTTGCGCTCCGCCACCGCGACATCCGCCACGCCCGGCGCGTGGCTCAGGCAGGCTTCGACCTCGGCGGGGGAGACGCGATAGCCCTGCGCGTTCATCAGGTCGTCGGCGCGTCCGTGCAGCCAGACATAGCCATCCGCGTCCAGCTCCGCGACGTCGCCGCCGATGAACCAGTCGCCGCGGAAGACCTCGGCCTCGGCTTCGGGGCGGCGCCAATAGCCGAGCATCAGGCCCGGATCGGAGCGATGAACCGCGATCAGCCCGCTCGTCCCCGCCGGAACCGGCGTCTCGCCGCCTTCGAGCGGCAGGATCGCGACCTTGCGTCCCGGCTGCGGCTTGCCCGGCGAGCCGGACCGCGTCGGGATGGTCGGGCCGCTGGAAATATAGGTGGAGATTTCACTCATCCCGAGCGCTTCATAGAGCGGTTTGCCTGTTTTTTCGCGGAATTGCGCCAGCAAGGCCGGGGCGAGCGCCTCGCCCGCCGTGACGCCGTGGCGCAGGCTTGCGAGATTGTCCGGCGTGCAGGAGGGCTGGCGCAGCATCTGGCGATAGACGCCGGGCGCGGCCGCGAAAATCGTCGCGGAAAAACGGGCGATGAGTCTTGGCCAGACGCCGGGATCGGCGGGGCCGTCGTAAAGCACGGCCGAGGCGCCCCGCACGAAAGGGTCCATCAGGCCGACGCCCAGCGTATAGGTCCAATTGATCGCGCCGGCATGGAGCATGAGGTCCGATGCGGTCAGGCCGAGCCAATGGTCGAGCATCGGCGCGCGGCCGAGAATGACGCGCTGGGCGTGAAGCACGCCCTTGGGCCGGTCGGACGTGCCGGATGTATAGATGAGATAGGCCGGGTCGTCCGGCGCGGTTTCGGCATAGGCGCGAGGCGGGAAAGCCGCGAGCCGCGCGAATTCGGCCTCGTCGATGGCGCGGGCCCCGCGAACCTCGAGGCCTCCTGAGCAGATCGCCGCGGCGGCGCCCGAATCGGCGGCAAGAAAATCCGCCTCTTCGGCAGTGAGTTGCGCGGAGGACGGCAGCGCAACGAGACCGGCCGCGATCACGGCGAAAAAGCTCAGCACATAGCCGAGGTCGTTGCGCCGCCGGATCATCACGCGCGCGCCGGCGGGCAGGCCGAGCGAGGACAGGCCTGCGGCGAGCCGGCGGATGGCGAGGTCCAGCTCGCCATAGGTCAGGCGTTGTTCGCATTCGCCGTCGGTGAGGATCAGCGCGGTCTTGTGCGGATGGCGGGCCGCGTTTTCGACGACGCAGAAGGCGGCGAGGTTGAAGGGCGGAAGCGTGTGGTCGGTCATGCCCGGAGCCAATCAAACCTTCATTGTCCTGTCACCTGATTTTCTTACGCAGCTTCGGCATTTCGGAATTCGCGCTACGCGCCGCCGGACAGGAAAGGAAGGCCGATGTCCCAATCGATGCAAGTCGAGAGCCTGAACGCCCGCAAGACCTATGAGCGCATCGCGTCGATCTATGATCTTCTCGACGCGCCTTATGAGATCGGCTGGAAGCGCGCTTTGCGTCGGCGCATGTTCGACGGGCTGCGCGGCGCCATTCTCGACGCCGGCTGCGGCACGGGGTGCAATTTCGTCGCCTATCCCGAAGGCGCGAAGGCCTCCGGCTGCGACGCCAGCGCCGCCATGCTGGAAAAGGCGCGGGCGCGCGCCGAGAAAATGGGCTTGATGGTCGAATTGCGCCGCTCGGACCTGACCCGGCTCGACTGGCCCGACAACACATTCGACGGGATCGTCGCGACTTTCGTCTTCGCCTGCATCGAGGATCGCGAACAGGCGGCCGCTTTGTCGGAATTGCGCCGGGTTTGCAAGCCGGACGGCGAGATCCGGATCGTCGATTACCGGCTCTCGCCGCGCCCGCTGATCCGCGCCCGCCAGAAACTGATGTCGGCCTGGCTCAATGGAACCTTCGCCGCGACCTATACGCCGACGACGGAAAATTATTTCGACGAGGCGGGCCTCGAGGTGATCGAGGAAAAATTCATCCGCAGCGACGTGCTGAAGATGATCCGCCTGCGCCCGCGCAAGGCAAGCTGACTTTTCGCAATTTGCGCGCAGAATGGGCGCGCCCTTGCGGCGCGTCTTGCATCCTGCGGGTTCGGACATGTCGGAAAGCAGTTTCTCCTGGCGGAAGATGGCGGTGGAGGATCTCGCCGCCGTCGGCGAAATCGCCGCGCTGGTTCATCCGGACTTGCCGGAGCGGCCCGAGGTGTTCACGGAAAAGCTTCGGCTTTTTCCGGACGGCTGTTTCGTGTTGGCGCGCGGCGCCGTCCGCCTTGGCTATGCCTTCGCCCATCCGTGGCGCCTGAACGATGCGCCGCCGCTCGACGAATTCCTCAATGAAATTCCGCTGTCGGCCAATTGCCTCTACCTGCATGACGCGGTGGTTCTGCCCGCCGCGCGCGGCCAATCGGCGGCATCGCGCCTGATCGTCCTGCTGCGCGCGCTCGCGGCGCGGCGAGCGCTTCCGGCCCTGGCGCTGGTTTCCGTTTATGGAACGCGGCGCCTGTGGCGCCGCTTCGGCTTTGCGGTCGTCGAGAGTCCCGAACTTGCCGGCAAGCTCGCGTGTTACGGCGCCTCGGCGCGGTACATGATCGCGCCGCTGTCCTGATCGAAGCGCGGCCTCGCCTTGATGGGGCCCGCCGCCCGACGGCCGCGTCAGCGCTCATCCCACGGCGCCCTGCCGCGCGGAGCAGAAGCGGTCGCCAGCATGACGAATCAAGCTTTCCGCGTCGGGCGGGCGGATGAACGTGTCGCCGCAATCGACTCGCACCCGGTTCCGGCCGCCGCGCTTGGCGTCGTAGAGAGCCGTATCGGCGCGGCGCAGCAGTTGGTCGATATTGGCGCCGGGCTCGGCGAGGGCGACGCCAAAACTGCAGCTCAGGGTCATGGCCATCCCATCCAGCTCGATCGCGCGCAGGGCGATCGAACGGCGGAGGTCTTCGGCGATCAGGCGCGCGCGATCCGAATCGGTTTCGTGCAGGAGCAGGACGAATTCCTCGCCGCCGAGGCGAGCGGCGACTTCGCCGCGCCGGCCGAGACATTCGGCGACGCTGATCAACGCCTTGTCGCCTGCCGCATGGCCGAATTTGTCGTTGACGGCCTTGAAATGGTCGATGTCGGCCATGATGGCGGCGAATGGCGCCGTCGCCTCGCGGCACACCCGGGTCGCGCGCTCGAAAAAGGCCGGGCGGTTCAATAGGCCGGTCAGCCCGTCGCGCGTGGCCATTTCGACGAGCTTCAACTGCATCTGATACAGGCGTTCGGCCGAGCGGAGGCGGGCATAGAGCTCATTGGCCGACAGCGGCAACTGCATGACGTCGTCCGCGCCGCAATCGAGCGCCTCGACGACGGCCTCCGACGGCATCGGCCGCGAGACCAGGCAGATATAAAGCGGCCGCTCGGAACTCGCCAGGAGGCGGGCCTCCCAGCAGGTTTCGATCGCCGCCTCGAGATTTCCGTGATTGACCACGATCAGGGCGTTGGCCGTCCGATCAGCGATGAGTTCCTGCAGGGCGATTTCACGGGCTGCGAAGGGAATGATGTCATGGCCGCGAGTCTCCAGGATGGAGGCGATCGATTCCTGCATCTTGTTCTGGCTGGCCAGGAGCACCACGCGCATTCGAAACGTCTCCTCCATGACCGCTGAGCGAGTAACAGGGCCGGCGCCGAATCAGCCGCTGATTGCCACAATCATAGGTAGAACTCGTGAGCGCATGGTTAACCAGGGCGTGTCCTCCGGGCCAGCTTCGCGCAAGGCTG
>JAKANG010000283.1 GCA_021812505.1 Pseudomonadota bacterium | reverse complement strand
CACATTCGGGTCTTCCTGACTCTGGCGCTTCACAAGGCGATAGGCGATGCGATCGACCGGCTTCACTTCGTCGGTCAGGTTGTCGAGGATGAATTCGCCAGCGTTGGTCTTGACGGTCAGAATGGCGTGGCCCTCGTTATTCTCGTCGCGGACGACGGTGATCAGCAGGGCCTGGCGGGGATAGCCGCGTTCGATCAGCATCTTGCGCTTCATCAGCGCATAGTCCTCGCAATCGCCCTTGCCGTCCATCGGCAGGTCCCAGCGGTCCACGACGCCCCAGTGATCCATGTCCGAGACCGCTTCGACGGCGTGATTGACGAAGGAATTGACCTGCTCGATTTCGCGGCGGGCGCTGTCCGTCAGGTTCACGTCGGCCGCCTGCATCGCGCCGCCGGCGCATTCGCCTTTGTAGCGCTGGCAGAATTCGATCCAGCCGAAGGGAATGCTGGTTTCGCCGCCGACCGAGGCATAGGCGACGTCGCCCCGTTGGAAAGCCTGGGCCGGAGCGCCCGGGAAGGCGGCGGTGGCGAGAGCGAAGGCGAGAGCGAGAAAACGAGAGAAGCGCATGTCATTACCCTTTGATGAGGCAATAATGACCGGCTCGCTTTGTTGTGATCATAAGTAAAATCGCCGCATTTTAGACAAATGCGTTCATTTTTTCTCCGAATAATGGTAAGTATAATTTGTCATGGCGAAATTCGCTCAAATTGTCTGCATTCCGGCGAAAGCCCTGATTCGCCTGAGCCTCGGCCCGAGCCAGAGCCAAGTGTCATCCTTTACGCTTTACTGACACGGATCCAGAAATTAACATTCGCGGGCCGAAGAGAGTTAATTCGGGGCTTGAAACCGCGAAAACCGGCCACATTTTCCGGCGGTCGCAGACAGCGCGCGAGGACGGCGCTCATGGAACCGGATATCGACACGACGAAGATGAACGCCGCCGATCACGCCGCGCTGATGGCGGCTGTGCAGCGGCTGGAGCATATCGGCCCGGCGTTGCGGATCGCCAACGCGGTGGGCCGCAAGGTCAATTTCCTGAAGACCCTCGCCCCGGAAAAGGCCGCGAAAATCGTCGACGGCGCGACCATGGCGGCGATGAAGATCGCCCTGCGCGCGGCTCTCGCCAGCCTTTACGGCAAGCCCGTGCGCGACCGCGACCGCGCCCACAAACTGCTCGCCGCCGCTTCGGGCGCGGCGGGCGGCGCGCTCGGTCTCGCCAGCCTGCCCTTCGAACTGCCGGTGACGACCACGGTCATGCTGCGCTCGATCGCCGACATCGCCCGCGCCGAGGGCGAGGACCTCACCGACCCGGAATCCGCCATGGCCTGTCTCGAAGTTTTCGCGCTCGACGGCCGCGAACCAACGGACAACATTTCGGAATCAGGCTATTTCGCCGTTCGCGGCCTGCTCGCGCGCTCGATTTCCGAGGCCGCGCGCTATATAGCCAGCCGCGGCGTGGTCGATGAGGCGGCGCCGGCTCTGGTCAAGCTGCTGGCGCAGATCGGCGCGCGCTTCGGTTTTGTCGTCAGCCAGAAATTCCTCGCCCAGGCGACGCCAGCGCTCGGCGCGGTCGGCGGCGCGGCGATCAATCTCGCCTTCATCGACCATTTCCAGTCGCTCGCCAAAGGCCATTTCACGGTGCGCCGACTCGAACGCAAATATGGCCCAGTCCATGTGCGCTCGGAATATGAACGCATCGCCGCCGCGCGGGAGCCCGACGAAATCCAACCGCCGGCGGCATAATCCTCTCGTATCTCGTAGATCGCGAAAATTCGCGATCTACGAATCCCTCGCACGAGCTCGGCGTCACGTTCGCTCCTAGCGGTCCTCGCGCGCGAGGACCGCGCTCAATTCGCCTTTAACGCGTCGAAGGTCGCCGCCATATCCTGCGCGACGGCGGCGTCCTCGCGCAGGTCCGCGAAGACCGGCTCGCCGCGCAGCCAGCGCGCTTCGCAATCCTCGTCGCGTAGGGCGCGGTCGAGCCCGGCCAGGAATTCGCACGGGCTCCAGTCGAGCCCCGCGTCGCGCAGCGAGGCCTGCAAGGCGCTCTGGACCAGCGAACGCACGGCGCGATGCGCGCCGGAAAGCAGGGCCTCCGCGTCCTCGCCGGCGGCGGCCGCGCGGCAGGCGTCGCGGTCAAAGGAGACATGGCCCCGGCACGCCAGCGTGCGCACGGAATAAATCGCGCAGGCGCCGCCGATGATGAAAGGGCACATCAGGCAGGAGGCGAAGCGCTCCTGCTGACTTTTCCCCGCCGTCTGGGCATGAGCCTCCGAGAGCTTCGCGCAAAGGTCGACGCCGTGGCGCGCGAAGGCCGGAGTGGTGAGGCGCAGGAAGCGGGCGGCGAGGAAGATTTCCGGCGCGGTCGCCGAAACATGCAGGCAGCAGCAATCGTCGCAACCGCGCGCGCAGGCGGGGTCGGGCTGGCCTTCGCTCTGGATTTCAGCGTTGCGGTCAAAGGTCTGGAAGGCCTGCGCGGTCAGCGCGTCCACGAGGCGCGGATCGCCCCTCCCCGCCGCGAGAATCTCGTCGAAGCTTGCGCGCAACGCTTTGAAAAACGCCTGCGCGCCGTCGTCCCCCGCTTCCGTCACGCCGCGGTCTCTTTCTCGGGCAGTTTCGGCGGGAACAGGCCCGCCTGGAAACACACGCTCATGTGCTCGACCCGGGCGATCGCCAAGCGCGCCGCCGCCGGCTTCAGATTGGCCTCGGCGTTCTTGCGGAACAAGGCCACCCAGCGATCGAAGAATTCGGGTTTCAGGTTCATCGAAAGATGCGGCGTGAACGGGCTGCCGGCATAACGCGCCGTGCCGAGCAGCGTCCTCGACCAGAAATTCTGCACGATCTCGAAATGGCTGTCCCAATCGGCGACATGGCGCGCGAAGACCGGCCCGATCAGGGGATCCTCTTTCGCCTCGGTATAAAAGGCGCGAACCATGGCCTTGAGTTCGGCTTCGCTGACGTCGATCGCCTCTGCGCCATGCTCGGCCTCGCCGGCAGGCGGGTTTTTCGCGCGATCCGGCACAAGGGCCGCGATTTCCGGCGCGGCGCGGCCCCTGCGGAAATCCTCGTTGAGCGGCGGGTCGTATTTGCCGACGAGGTCGCGCAGGGCGTGGCGGCGCAGGCGCTGGTTTTCGCGCGCAAACCAGAAGCACCCGTCGGCGAGGCCTGCGGCGAGCATCGGCTCCGCCACGCGCAGGCGCGCGGCCTCCGCCGCCATCTCCTGGGCCTCGACGAAGAGAACGGGATAAAGGAAATCGCCGATGCGGCGGGTCAGCACGAAAATGCCGGCGCTGGCCGGCGGATCGCCGGTGACGAAGGCGAAGCCGCCAAATGCGACCTCGGCCGCGTCGGCGCGCGGAAAAAGCGAGGCGGCGCGATGCGGCGCCGGCAGGGGCGAATGGTCATGACGGGGCGAATCCACTGCGACTCCTTCGGCGGCTCCTGCGCGACGGCGCGCGATCATTGACCGGCCGGGCAGCATTTCCCGGGCCACGCATTTTCCTCGCTCCACCACCCCGAAAGTAGGAAAAACAGCCGAAACCGCGACAATATGTGATTGGATTACGACACGCCATGTCGCGACGCCGATCCAATTGGCGGTTACCCTGGATCGCGACCAACCGGACTGCGCTCGGCCCGCGCATATTCAGAGCGCCGCAGGGAGAGTCTTACAGCTCATTATCGGTTAATATTATGATTTCCCGTTGCTATTTTACGAAAGCGCAACATCCGGCGGCCTAGGATGAATGACGATGGGGCTCCAGGGGGCCGGCTTCGCTTTCATGCCGAAAGACCCGCCATGCAC
>JAKANG010000282.1 GCA_021812505.1 Pseudomonadota bacterium | reverse complement strand
CGCCGACCGCGATGCCCGCGAGATAGCAGGCCGCAAGCAGCGCGGTGCCAAAGATCACCATTGCATCCTCCCTTTGATTTGTCAGGAAACTTGTATTCCAAGCACCATTTATGTATACAGAAAACATTGTTGTGGACACGGTGTCAAGCGCCCCGTATAAGGAATTTCGCATTCATCCGAGCGTATCGAAGCCATGGACCCATCGCCCCACCGCCTGTCCGAGCAATTGCTCGAAGCGATCGAGGAGCGGATCGTCACCGGGGAATATCCGCCGGGCGCGCGTCTCGACGAAGTCAACCTCGCCGAGGTTTTCGGCGTCTCGCGCACGCCGATCCGCGAGGCCCTGATCCGCCTCTCGACGATCCGGATGATCGAGAAAACGCCGCGCAGGGGCTGGGCGGTCGCGCCTGTCTCGCCACGTCGCCTGATGGAAATGTTCGAGTTCATGGCGGAGCTGGAGGCGCTCTGCGCGCGTTTTGCCGCGCAGCGGGCGACGCCGTTCCAGTTGCAGCGCCTGAACGCCGCCCACGAAGCCTGCCGCGGCGTCACGGATCCCGACGAATATTACCGGCTGAACGAGGTCTTTCATCAGGCGCTCTACGAGGCGAGCGGCAATGAATTCCTCGTCGAGCAGACGCTGGAAATGCAGCGCCGCGCGCGGCCCTATCGCCGCCTGCAACTGCGCGCCCCGACCCGGATTGGCGAGTCCTTCGCGGAGCATCGGGAGATCGTCGAGGCGATCCTGTCGCGCGACGCCGACCTCGCGGGGCAGAAATTGCGCGAGCACGTGATGCTGCAGGGAGAGCGCTTTTCCAGCCTGGTGCGCTCCGTCGAAAAATTATTGGCGCCGGCTACGAAGCGCCGCGCCTGACTGATCCCGAGGACAAGATGCAGAATGCGCTGATCGTCGCAGGCGCCGGCCTGCTGGGCGGCTCCATGAACGCCATCGCCGGCGGGGGGTCTTTCGTGACCCTTCCCGCACTGGTCGCCGCAGGCGTTCCTTCGCTTTTCGCCAACGCCACCAGCACCGTCGCGCTGGTGCCGAGCGCGCTGGCGACAGCTTTCGCCTACCGTCATGACTTCCAGAACTTCGACGGCGTCAAGTTCAGAACCATGGCGGCCATCAGCGTGATCGGCGGGGCGCTCGGCGCCTTTCTGCTGTTGAACACGTCGCAAAGGTTCTTCGACGATTTGTTCCCGTTCCTGCTGCTGTTCGGCGTGCTGGTCTTCGCCTTCGGCCGCAAGCTCGGCGAGGAAGTGCGAAAGCGCGTCAATATCCATCCGCACGCCCTTCCGGCCGTTCAATTCGTGCTCGGAATTTACGGCGGCTATTTCGGCGGCGCGGTCGGCGTCATGATGCTGGCGACATGGAGCGTGCTCACGGCGGCGACGATCAATTCCATGCAGGCGTCCCGCCATCTGCTGAACGCCTCGATGAACGCCACAGCGTCCGTCATCTTCGTCGCCGGCGGCCTGATCTACTGGCGGGAAATGGCGGTCTTGCTGGTCTCTTCGACGGTTGGCGGCTATCTGACCGGGCATTATGGACGACGGCTCGATCCCGCCAAGGCGCGCATCGTCATTTCCTGTCTGAACGCCATCATCGTCGCACTGGTGTTCTGGCGGCGCTGGGCATAGGACGCAGCAGTCGTCCTGGACTCGGCCCCCCACTGGGGTCGCGTTCGCCTCGCGCATCGGAGATTTCGATTCGACGCTTCAGGAAATGCGGGATGCTTTCCTGAATTGCGGCGCCGCTGTCGCCGTCTGGGCGAGTCTGCGCCGCCAACCGCTGGTTACCTGACGCCGCGCATCGATCCGCGAGCGCGAGGGATGGCCGCCCGCGTTGCAGTCGCTCGGCGCCGCGGCAGTTTTTGAGACCTCGCCTCCAGCCGTATTTCAAGGGCGTCCCGCGGAACAGCTTTCCGCCATGCCAATTTCCCATCGACTGCGCGTGGGACGCATTGCCGGCGCGGCAAAAAGCCGCCAAGCTCCGCTTCCCGCCACGAGGTCCCCGGACATGTCTTTGGCAAAGCGACGAAACTCCCAGGAAGTCGGCGGTCTTTTCGCCGATCTTTACGAGTTGACGATGCTGCGGGCCTATGCCGAACTCGGCATGGAGGGTGAATCCGTCTTCAGCGTCTTCGTCCGCAAACTTCCCGAGGAACGTAACTTTCTCATTGCCTGCGGCCTCGATGAACTCCTCGACGAGATCGAGCGCTTTCGTTTTTCGGAAGACGACATTGCGTACCTCCGCGTCCTAAATCTTTTTCCCGACGATTTTCTCGACGGGTTGCGAGGGTTCCGTTTCGCCGGCGACATTTTCGCTCTGCCCGAGGGGACGCCGTTTTTCGCCAATGAGCCGATCCTGGAGCTCCGCGCGCCGATCGGTCAGGCGCAGGCGTTGGAGACATTGGTTCTCAACCGCATCGGCCTGCAGACCCTGCTCGCCTCGAAAGCGAGCCGGGTGGTGACGGCCGCCGCGGGGCGCCGGGTGGTGGACTTCGGCGCGCGCCGCGCCCAGGGCGCCGACGCCGCCATCCTTGGCGCCCGCGCATTCGCCATCGCCGGGGTCGAGGGGACCTCGCTGCTCGCCGCCGGCGCGCGCTACCATCTCCCCGTGGCCGGAACGATGGCCCACAGCTTCATCGAAGCCTTTCCCAGCGAGGAGGAGGCGTTCGCCAGTTTCGCCGCGCTCTATCCGAAAACGGTACTGCTGGTAGACACCTATGACACGCTGCAGGGCGTGCGCAACGCCATCGACGTGGCGCGCAAGCTGGGGCCGGACCGTCGCCCTATGGGCGTCCGCCTCGATTCCGGCGACCTGCTCGGCTTGTCGCGATCGGCGCGCGCCCTGCTCGATGACGCGGGCCTGCCGGACATGAAGATCGTCGCCAGCGGCGGCCTGGACGAGATGAAGATCGAGGCCCTCGTCCGGGCGGGCGCTCCCATCGACATTTTCGGAGTCGGAACGGACATGAGCGTCTCCGGGGACGCGCCTTCGCTCGATATTTCATACAAGCTTACCGAATATGCGGGCGCAGGCCGCATGAAGCTCTCGACGGGGAAGATGACCTTGCCGGGCCGCAAGCAGGTTTTCCGGCGCATGGAGGACGGCGTCGCCGTCGGCGATGTCATCGCCCGTCATGACGAAATTTTTCCGGGAACGCCGCTGCTCGCGCAAGTCATGCGCGCCGGAGAGCGCATCGCCCCGCGGGAAAGCGATCTGTCCGCGGTGAGAGCCGCCGCCGCCAGGGCGTTGGACGCGCTGCCGCCCGAAATCCGGGCGCTTGCGCCAGTCTCGGAATGTTATCCGGTGACGATTTCGCAGCGTCTGCAGGCCGACGCCAAGGCGTTGCGGGTTCGTCTGGCCCGAGGCGCGACGCGGAAAGCTCCGTAATTTCGCCACTGGACCTTTCGCCGCCGCGCGCAATAATCCGTATCGGGAGGGCTTGCCCATGGCTGCGGACGATCGGATGACCTGGATGTGGTCGGAAGCGATGGCGGTCTTTTCGCGCGCCGAGCGGCTGCGCGGCGGGAGCGCGGCGCAAGGGCGGACCGGGGGCGGCGCGGTCTGGGAGCCCCCCGTCGATATTTTCGAGACGGAGGCCGAAGTGCTCGTCGTCGTCGCCCTGCCGGGCGTGCGCGAAGAGGACATATTCGCCGCCATCGAAGGCGGCGCGCTGGTCGTGCGCGGACGGCGCGGCTTCCCCTCCCAGTTGCGCGGCGCCTTCGTCCATCGCCTCGAAGCGCCGCGCGGTGCGTTCGAAAGGCGCATTCCCTTGCCATCAGGCCATTATGGGTCAATCG
>JAKANG010000281.1 GCA_021812505.1 Pseudomonadota bacterium | reverse complement strand
GTGCGCGGATTCCGAGGGCCATCTGATCGAGATCCATCTCATCGCCTGCAAGGCCGGGGTGGCGACGCTGTGGAAGGGCGCGCCCGACGCCCTCGACGACATCAGGATGAAATTTTATATGCGCGCTGGCGGCGTCGAGCGAGATTTCCACCTCGCGGGCGGCATCCTGCTCCAGCTGATCCTCGGCACGCTCGACCAGCTTCTGCTGCGCCTCGACACCTATGTCGACGACATGAGGCTGCGGCTCGACCGGGGCCTGCCCTCGGCGGAATTCGCCTCGGTCCTGCCCGGATTGCAGAAGCTGCAGAGCTTTTCGGCGGGCTTCAGCCGCTTCAGCAGCGCGACGCGCTCGGCCACCGTCGGGATCGAGGCGGTCGCGGGCGTCACGGCGCGCGCGGCGGAGGAGCTCAACGACTATGCGGAACAGGTCGAGGATTTCGAGGAGCAGTTGTTCGAGCGGCGGCGCTGGGCCTCGGATCTGACCCACGACTGGTCCACCCGCATCGCCGAAGCGCAGGGCGCGCAGATCGACCGCCTGACCCTGGTCTCGATGATCTTCCTGCCGCTCACCGCGATCACCGGCTTCTTCGGGATGAATTTCGACTGGATGACCGAGGCGCTGTCCGGCTTCGCGCCCTTCGTGATTTTCGGCCTGTTGCTGCCGGCGGCGAGCGTCGGCGGCGTGATCCTGCTGCTCTGGCGCAAGGGCTTGATCCGGCCGGGGCGGCGCAACTGACAATCGGGGGGACCATGGGAGTTCGGATTCTCGAAAGCCTTTTGCCGCTCAAGCCGCGCGACGCGCTGCGGGACGCCGCCGCGGGCCTGACGCTCGCCTCGATGAACGCGCCGCAGGTTCTGGGCTATACGCGCATCGCGGGAACGCCGGTCGTCACCGGCCTCTATACGGTTCTGCTGCCGCTGGTCGGCTTTGCCTTGTTCGGCTCGTCGCGCCATCTGGTGGTGGCGGCCGATTCCGCCACCGCGGCGATCTTTTCCAGCTCGCTCTCGCGCATGGCGCCGCTCGCCAGCGAGAAATATATGGCGCTGGTCGGCATGCTGACGCTGCTGACCGCCGGGTTGCTGATTTTGGCCCGCATCTTCAAGCTCGGCTTTCTCGCCGATTTCCTGTCGCGTACGGCGCTGGTCGGTTTTCTCACCGGCGTCGGCATCCAGGTCGGCGTCGCCATGCTGCCCGACATGATCGGCGTCGCGGCCCCGTCGCACCGCACGCTCGTTCAGGCGTGGGAAGTGATGGGCGGGCTGCCGCATCTCAATACTTTCGATCTCGGCCTTTCCGTTCTGGTTGTCGGCGCGATCTTGTCGGGCAAGCGTTTCTTCCCCCATTTTCCGACCGCGATGGTCGTCGTCGTCGGAATGATCGCCGCGAGCGCGGCTTTCGATTTCGCCGGCCATGGCGTGGCGGTGATCGGCCCGGTTCCGGGCGGGCTGCCGTTGCTGCGCTGGCCTAACGTGAGCTGGGCGGAAACGCTCGCCCTCCTGCCGGTCGCGGCCTCCTGCTTCGTGATGATCATCGCCCAGAGCGCGGCGACCTCGCGCGTCTATGCCCTGCGCCACGGCGAGCGGGTCGACGAGAACGCCGACATTCTCGGCCTTGCCGCAGCCAATGCCGGGGCGGCGATCACCGGCGCCTTCGTGGTCAACGGCAGCCCGACCCAGACGGCCATGGCCGACAACGCCGGCGCGCGCAGCCAGGTCGCGCAGCTGACCTTCGCCGCCATCGTGGTCGTCGTCCTCGTCGCGCTCACCGGGCCGCTGCAATATCTGCCGCACAGCGTGCTGGCGAGCATCGTCTTCACCATCGCGGTCGGCATGGTGGACATCAGGGGCCTGAAGGCGATCCTCGCCGAGGGCGAGGGCGAGTTCCGCCTCGCCTTGCTCGCCGCCGCCGCCGTGCCGGGCGTCGGCGTGGAGCAGGGCATCCTGCTGGCGATTGTCCTGTCGCTGGTGCGCCATGTCCGGCATTCCTACCGGCCGCATATTTCGATCCTCGCGCCGAACGCGCTCGGGCGCTGGGAGCCGACGCCCGCCGCGCCCGGACTCGAAACGGCGCCGGGCCTGATCGTCTATCGTTTCGCCGCCGACCTGTTCTACGCCAATGTCGATCGCTTCGCCGATGAGGCGCGCGAGTTGATCGCCAAGGCGCCGTCGCCGGTCCGTCATTTCGTGATCGACGCCGGCGCGCTGACCGACATCGACTTTTCCGCCGCGAGGACCTTGCGCGACCTGCTCACCGAGTTGCAGGCGAAGAAGATCGAGGTGGTCATGGGCCGGGTCAGCGCCGATCTGCGCGAAGACCTCGAACGCCACGGAATCGTCGCCGCCCTCGGCGCGGAAAAAATCTTCCGGACGCTGCACGAGGCGCTCGCCGCCGTCGGCGTGACGGCGCAGGGCGCGGGCTAAGGTCGGCGGCGCGCGACGATGGTCGGGCCGCCGGTCGCCGAGGGCGTCGCGCCTGCCGCTATTGCTGCTGCATCTGCCGAACGGGCTGCGATGGAGGCGAGTGTTGCACGCCGCCTTGTGGCTTGATCCGGAAGCCGCCGCCGCCGTTGGCATATCCCGGCGATTCATATCCGCCCGTGCCGGACGGCTTGGATATTCGTTTCAGTTTCGGCTTGCAGTTGGGACATTGCATGTCCCTGGCCTGGGCAATCTGGGTCGGCTTCGCCGCCGCCGTGCTGCTCGTGGCGAGGGCGGCCACGGGAACGACGCTGGCCGCCAGCAAACACGCAATCCATGTCCTGCGCATGAGTCCCTCTCCTCTCGCCTGAATTCAACGCTTGTAAACGGGCGAAGCGATCCGGGAGTTCCCGAACGGGTTCCGAATTCAAGGTCTATGATTAAGATTGGGGATGCGGGCGCTCGCCGACGGGACGTCTCGCCGGCGCTGTTCGCGCTGGCGCCATTGCGCGGGGCGGGGGCTGAAGTCAGCTGAGCGCGCCGATGGTCGCGCCGCCCATCAGGGAGGCCAGCGCGCCCGCGACAAGCGCCCGCAGGCCGAGCGCGACGATGTCGTGCTTGCGCTCCGGCGCCATGGCGCTCAGGCCGCCGACGAGGATGCCGACCGAACCGAAATTGGCGAAGCCGCATAGCGCATAGAGCATGATCAGGCGCGAGCGCGGGCTCATCACGCTGGCGGGCGCGGTGGCGAGATCGATATAGGCGACGAATTCGTTGAGCGCGATTTTTATGCCGAGCAGGCGCGACGCCGCGTCGAGGTCGGGCGGGTCGATCCCGATGACAAAGGCGAGCGGCCGGAACAGCCAGGAGAGGATGCGCTGGAGGCTGAGCGGCGCGCCCCAAAGTTCGGGCAGGGCGCCGAGCAGGGCGTTGGCGAGGGCGACCAGCGCCAACAGCACGATCAGATGCGCCAGAACATTGGCGAGGATGGCGACGCCGTCGCTCGTGCCGCGCGCCAGCGCCTCCAGCGCATTGCGCGGCGGGTCAGCGATGACGATCGGCGCGTCGGCTTCGTCGCCCGGCGCGAAGGGCACGAGGATCGCGGCGACGGCGAGCGCCGCCAGCGCCGAGATCAGCGCGGCGGTCAGGACATGGCTGAAGGCCTCGGGAATGACCGCGCCGAGGATATGGCCATAAATGACCATGACCGATCCGGCGATGCCCGCCATGCCCGCGCTCATCAGGGCGAACAGTTCGCCGCGCTGCATCTGCGCGAGATAGGGGCGGATCAGGATCGGCGATTCCACCATGCCGACGAAGAAGTTGACCGCCGCGCCCGTGCCGAGCGCGCCGCCGACGCCGACCGACCGGCGCAGGATCCTGCGCCGG
>JAKANG010000280.1 GCA_021812505.1 Pseudomonadota bacterium | reverse complement strand
GGCACGTACTGCTGCACCGAACGAAACCAGCAGGAATGCGCCCCCTTGCCCTCGGATTTCACATAGACCTGGCTCGCCGGGTCATCGCCCACCAGCACGACCGCGACGCCCGGCTTGGCCTTACAACCCGCCGCCTCGCGGGCCACGCGCTCGAGCACCGCGGAAGAGGCGGCCTTGCCGTCGATCAGCAGCGCCTTTTTGGCGGAAGGTTTCACGATCGTCTGGGTCATGTCGCGCCCTCATGAGCTTCGCCCCGCTTTTGGCAGAGCTTGGCCCGCTTGTTAACCCCCGATCGCACGAGGTCACGATTGTATTTCGGGCTTCGGTCGGTGCGTCAGTCACGCGGCGAAGGCCGGAAATTCCAAGCGCGCCCGGCCTGTTTGAATAGGGTTAGGGGGTATGTTATACGCGGGCTATGAGCCATACCATTCATGAGAAACAGAAGCTTCTGGCCCGTGTCCGCCGCCTTCGCGGTCAAGTCGAAGCGATCGAACGCGCCCTTGAGGGCGAAGCCGGCTGCGAAAAGGTCATGCATTTGATCGCCGCGGCGCGCGGCGCCATGGCTGGACTCATGGCGGAGGTCGTCGAGGATCACGTCAGGAGCCACCTCGTCGATGAGGCAAGACATCCCGGCGCCCTCGACAAGGAAGCGGCCGAGCAATTGCTCGACCTCGTTCGAGCCTATCTGAAGTGAGGCCTATCGTGACCGACGCATCCGCTTTTCACAGCCATTTGTTCCTCGGCGCGGGGCACGACAAGGCCGAGCGGAAGACCTGGGCGGTCATCTGGCTCTGCACGATGATGATGGTCGCCGAAATCGTGGGCGGCTGGCTGTTTGGATCGGTGGCGCTCATCGCCGACGGCGTCCATATGTCCACTCACGTCGGCGCCCTGCTGCTGGCGGCGCTCGCCTACAGCTACGCCCGCCGCTACGCCGACGATCCGCGCTTCACCTTCGGCACGGGCAAGCTGGGCGATCTCGCCGGCTTCACCAGCGCCATCATCCTCGCCATGATCGCCATTCTCATCGGTTACGAGTCGATCCAGCGTCTGTTCGCGCCGGTTCCGATCCATTTCGCCGAGGCCATCCCGATCGCCGTCCTCGGCCTTGGCGTCAATATCGCCAGCGCCTGGCTGCTGAGCGGCGACGATCACGGCCACCACCATCATGGCCACGCTCACGCCCACGGTCACGGCCACAGCGCCCATGGCCATCACGATGAAATCCGCCGGATCGCGACGCCGGACGGCGACGTGACGCTGGAAATTTTCGAGAATGGCGTTCCGCCGCGCTTCCGCTTGCGTTCGGCCGTCCCGCTCGCTTCCGCCGGCCTCGAAACCATCCGCCTCGACGGCGCCCGCCAGAGCTTCGCCTTCGTCGATCGCGGCGGTTTTCTCGAATCGGTCGACGAAATCCCCGAACCGCATGAATTCGCCGTGAACGTCACGCTGAACGGCGCAGGCTATGCGGAAAAATTCGAGGAACATCATCACGCTCAGGGCGCGGCGCTTCACGACAACAATTTCCGCGCCGCACTGGTTCATGTCCTCGCCGACGCGGCGGTTTCTGTTTTGGTGATCGTTGGCCTGATCCTGGCCAAGACTTTCGGCTGGCTGTGGATGGACCCGCTCGCCGGCATGGTCGGCGCCATCGTCATCGCGTCCTGGGCGTTCACGTTGGTTCGCGACACCGGCGCCATCCTTCTCGACATGAACCCGGACCGGGCGACGACAGAAACCCTGCGCGCCGTGATTGAAAACGACGGCGACCGGCTCGCAGACCTGCATCTCTGGCGGCTTGGCCCCGGTCATCTCGGGGCCATTCTCTCAGTCGTCACAGCGAGCGAACGCACCGAAGTCTTCTATCGCGAAAAACTCCGGAAATTTCGTTCTCTGTCCCATTTGACCATCGAAGTCAGGAGCGAGGCGTGACAGGAAGTCGCGCGAAAATATCCGATGAGGCCCTGCGGGGCATGCGCTCGACGCCCGCTTCCCAAAAGGGCGGCTGTTGCGACGGGCTGGCCGGGTCCGCCCATGGGCGCGTCCGGGCGAGGATTCATTGATTCAGGTCGCCGAAGTCCGCCCATGGTTCATGGCGAGGCGGAAACCGCAATTCCGGCAGGTCGAGGTGAATGCCGGTTTCAACTCGTAAATCGAAAAAATCGCCGCATGGCGCAAGGTCGCGCATCTGGCTCGCCAGCTCGAAAGGCGATTCGCGCGAGTCTGCTCCCGCGACTGCATTTCCGCCCAGGCAACCCAGGACCCCGCGCTCAAGCTGTTTGTCAGACGCAAGGGCAAAGTCTCGATCACGCCATTGACGCACGACGCTATCCTGTTTGCCGCAAAGGGATTTTACGAAAACATGGCTGGCGCGGACTCGCATTCCCCAAGCAGGTTATGCGCGCGCTGAAATCCAATTTCTCAGGGCCGCCAGAGAAATCGGGCGGCGCTGCGGGCCTTTTCGCCCGGGGCCAGAACCCGCATCGACGGCTTGGCGAAAATGTCGCCGTCGAAATCCTCGGGGTCGCCATGACCGGTCCAGGCTTCGAGACAGAGAAAAGGCGCTCCCGGACGCGACCAGAGCGCGATATGGGGAAAGTTCGTCAACTCCATGCGCAGGCTCGGGCCATTCGGCGCCGCGAATTCGAGCCCGGCGCTATGCGCGTCGAGAAAGCACAGCGCCTCCTCGAACAGCTCCGGCGTCAGGGCCAGTTCGCGGCCGCGCAGCGGAACGGGCCGGCGCCGCGCGGAAAACAGCCCGCCCGGCGCGATCGCCGGAACGTCGGCGCTCTCCCTGGCGTCGAAGCGCACGACATGCCCGCCACGCCCGCCGGGCAGCGGCCAGTTGAAGCCGGGATGAAGGCCGCAGGCGAAAGGCATGGCCCCCCTGCCCTCATTCGTGATTTCAAGTAATATCGACAATATGTTGTTTTCACAAATATATTCTACATCGAGACAGAAATCGAACGGATAGAGCGCCTTCGTCCGCTCACTGGCGCGCAGCCGAAAAAGGGCGCGGTTCGCCGCCTGTTCGACGAGTCGGAAATTCTCGGCGCGCGCAAAGCCATGCAGGCCGAGAGGATAGCGCCTGCCGCCGACGAGGACGCCGTTGCGGGTCCAGCCGACCACGGGAAAGAGGACCGGGCTTGAGTCCGCCCAGAATTTCGCGTCGCCCGGCCAGATCAATTCATTGCCCCCGACACGCCAGCTTTTCAGCTCCGCGCCGCGCAAGGCGATGCGGGCGGAACCTGGACCGGACGAGATTTCCAACTGCGCGCTCATTGTCTAATCATTCTGGTCGAATCATTCCGTCCGCCGAATTCTCTCCGACCGGGCCCCCGCATGACAGAAGCCGCGATTCGCATGATCGGCGTCAACAAATGGTACGGCGAATTCCATGTGCTGCGCGACGTCGATCTCGAGGTGGCGCGGGGCGAGAAGGTCGTCCTGTGCGGCCCCTCGGGCTCAGGCAAATCGACCGTGCTTCGCTGCCTCAACCGGTTGGAGGCCCATCAGGGCGGGCGGATCGTGGTGGACGGAACCGAACTGACCGACGATCCGCGCGGCGTCGAAAAAGTGCGGCGCGAGGTCGGCATGGTGTTTCAGCATTTCAACCTCTTTCCGCATCTGACGGCGCTGGAGAACTGCATGCTGGCGCCGCTCCATGTCCGCAAGCTCCCCGCGAAAGAGGCCGAGGCGCTGGCGCTGCATTTCCTCGAAAAGGCGCGAATCGCCGATCAGGCGCGGAAATATCCCGCGAGCCTGTCAGGCGGCCAGCAGCAGCGCGTGGCCATCGCCCGCGCCTTGTGCATGAGG
>JAKANG010000279.1 GCA_021812505.1 Pseudomonadota bacterium | reverse complement strand
CGACTGCGGGGGGAGGCGCCTTCACCGCATGCCGGCGAGTCTGAGGGCGCGGTCTGGGTGGAGTCCTCGCCGCAAGTCCAACCACGGCGACGCTGCTTCGGGGAAGCCGGCGCTTCGGGGCGCCGTCGGCGCGGGGCGTCGCCGCCGCCGCTTTTCCGGGGAGAAAGTCGCGGGGACCTTGGCGCGGATCGCGCAAAGGCTCGGCGCCAGGCGGATCGCGACCGCCGCCCGGCGGAAAAAGTCGAGATGAAAGCGATTCACGCGATGAATCTCGACACGGACCTCAAACCGCCCGTTGGTTGGTTTGCGCGTCGATGTGTTTTTCATGGCTCCCGCCATCGGGCGGCAATCACGGATCGCGCAAGCGACAGCCGTTTCGCGGCGGGGCCACAGCGCCTAGATTAGGGTCATGAGTCGCCCAAAAAACCAGATCGACGCGCCGCCGGAAGAGCTTCTGGAGCCCGACGAGGCCGAAGAGGCTGTTCTTGCCGGGCTGGACGAAAGCTCCGGCGTCGATCTCGACCTCGACGCCGAGCCCGCCGCCTCCTCGTTCAGGCGCGGCTTGAAGGCGATCCGCGCGCATTGGAAACATGCGCCGATGGGACCAGGCGTCTATCGCATGATCGGCGAGGACGGCGCGGTGCTCTATGTCGGCAAGGCGAAAAGCATCAAGAAGCGCGTCGCCTCCTATACCCGGCTCGCCGGCCACGCCAATCGCATCGCGCGAATGATCGCGCTCACCGCCTCGATGGTCTTCGTCTCGACCCGCACCGAGGTCGAGGCCCTGCTGCTCGAAGCCAATCTCATCAAGCAGCTCAAGCCGCGCTTCAACGTGCTGATGCGCGATGACAAGTCTTTCCCCTATATCCTTCTGACAAAAGACGAACGCGGCGCGCAACTGACCAAACATCGCGGCGCGCGGAGCCGCAAAGGCGATTATTTCGGGCCTTTCGCCAATGTCGGCGCCGTCAACCGCACGCTCAACGTGCTGCAACGCGCCTTCCTGCTGCGCTCCTGCGAGAATTCCTTTTACGACAACCGCAGCCGGCCCTGCCTCCTTTACCAGATCAAGCGCTGCGCCGGGCCCTGCACCGGCGAAATCTCGCCCGAAAATTACGCCGAACTGGCGCGCGAAGCGCGCGATTTTCTGGCCGGAAAATCGCGCGCGGTGCGGGAGCGTCTGGCGCAGGACATGAACGCGGCGGCGGAAAAGCTCGAGTTCGAGCGCGCGGCGCAACTGCGCGACCGCATTTCGGCGCTGGCCGCGATTCAGGGCCAGCAGGGGATCAATCCGCGCGCCGTCGCAGAAGCCGACGTCTTCGCGCTTCACGAGGAGGCCGGTCATTTCTGCGTCGAGGCGGTGTTTTACCGCGCCTTCCAGAACTGGGGCAATCGCGCCTATTTTCCGCGCGCCGACAAGACTCTTCCGCCCGGCGAGGTCCTGGGGCCTTTCGTCGCCCAGTTCTATGCCGAGCGCCCGCCGCCGAGGCTCGTCCTGCTCTCCCACGCCATCGAGGAGGCGGCTTGGCTCGAAGAAGCTTTGGCGGAGCGCGAAGGCTATCGAATCGAGATCGTCGCGCCCCAGCGCGGCGAGAAGAAGGAAATGGTCGCCGACGCCGCCAACAACGCCCGCGAAGCCCTGGGCCGGCGGCTCGCCGACAGTGCGAGCCAGCAAAAACTGCTGGAGGCGCTGGGCTCGGCTTTCGGCATGGCGAAGCCGCCGCGCCGCGTCGAAGTCTACGACAATTCCCACATCATGGGGTCTTCGGCCATTGGCGCGATGATCGTCGCCGGCCCTCAGGGTTTCATGAAAACCCATTACCGGACCTTCAACATCAAGGGCCCCGTCACGCCCGGCGACGATTACGCCATGATGCGTGAAGTTTTGACGCGCCGTTTTTCGCGGCTGCTCAGGGAGGCCGAGACTCCGGCGCCCGAAGACCCCGACGCTTTTCCTCAGGCGCCGGATCTGATTCTGATCGACGGCGGGCGCGGCCAGTTCGAGGCGGTGCGCAAAGTGCTGGAGGAACTGGGCGTGACCGGCGTGACTCTCGCCTCGATCGCCAAGGGGCCTGACCGCAACGCCGGCCGCGAAACTTTTTTCGTCGCCGGGCGCGAGCCGTTCAAACTGGCGCCGCGCGATCCCGCGCTTTACTTCGTCCAGCGCCTGCGCGACGAGGCCCACCGCTTCGCGATCGGAACCCATCGGGCGCGACGCAAGAAGGCGTTCGCGAAGAACCCGCTCGACGAGATCGCCGGGGTCGGGCCGGCCCGCAAAAGGGCGCTGCTCCAGGCTTTCGGGACCGCCAAGGCCGTGGCGGCGGCGGCGCTGGCCGATCTGGAAAAAACGCCGGGCTTCTCGGCGGCGACGGCGAAGCTGGTGTTCAACCATTTCCACGAAAAGGGATGAGCGCCTCGGCCCTCGGACGATGACGAGAAGCGCGTCCCTGCCGCCGACAACCGCCCTGGTCGAGAGGCGGTTGTCGAAGGTCGCGACCTGGCCTCGCCAAAGGGACAGCCGTCCGTTCGGACGCGACAAATGGCCCCGCGGGCGGCGAAAGCGGAAAAATCCGTTGACGCGCCACGTTTAAAAAGCTTCCCTCCGATCATGTCCCTCAGTTCGGCCCGTTCCGGCGTCCGTCGCAATTTTAATCTGCCGAATGTCCTGACCTTCGGGCGGGTCGTGATCGTGCCGGCGGTGGTGGCCTGTCTGTTCTGGCCGGATAATTTCACCTTGCGCTGGACCGCGCTCGGGCTTTTCGCCGTCGCCGGGATCACCGATTTCTTCGACGGCTATCTCGCCCGCGCCTGGGCGCAGCAATCGGCGCTGGGGCGGATGCTGGACCCAATCGCCGACAAGCTGCTGGTGTCCTCGGTGCTGATGATTCTCGTCGCCGACGGCACGATCAGGAGTTGGTCGCTGTGGGCCGCCATCGTCATTCTCTGCCGGGAAATCCTGGTCTCCGGCCTGCGCGAATTCCTGGCCGAGCTGAAGGTTTCGGTGCCGGTCAGCAGGGTCGCCAAATGGAAGACGACCGTGCAGATCGTCGCGCTCGGCTTTCTCATCGCCGGACGGGCGGGCGAGGCGGTGCTCCCCGGCACGGTGCGGATCGGCCTCGGCCTGTTGTGGCTGGCCGCGATCCTGACGCTTTACACCGGCTGGGATTATTTCCGCGCCGGCATCAAATATGTGGTCGAGGAATGAGACTCGTCTATTTCGCCTCCCTGCGCGAGCGCATCGGCAAATCCGCCGAGGAGGCGGATGTGCCCGAAACGGTGCGCACCCTCGCAGAACTAATCGCCTGGCTAAGCCAGCGCGACGAGGCCTATGCCGCGACATTTTCGCAGGCCGTCGTCCGCGCGGCCATCGACAGGAAACACGCCAAGCCGGAGGCAAGCATTGTCGGCGCGCGGGAAATCGCCTTCTTTCCGCCGATGACCGGGGGCTAGGTCCGGCAAGACGCTTCACGATTCGGCAAAACCGGCGAATACGCGCGACCGCCCGGACCATCGCGACGGGCGGGACCCGAATCATTCAAACCGAAGATGATGTCGGCCCGAAAATTTCTTCAAAACTCGAACGCAGCGCCATATCCGCGTCATGAAGGCTCACCGGCAGGCCGAGATCGAACAGGCTGGTGACGCCGAGGTGGCTTTCCGCGATGCCGCAGGGGACGATGCCCGAAAAGTGCGAGAGGTCCGGCTCGACATTGAGCGCGATTCCGTGGAACGACACCCAGCGCCGCATCCGCACCCCGATCGCCGCGATCTTGTCCTCGGCCGTCTCGCCGCGCGGGCCACGCGACTTGTCCGGCCGCCGC
>JAKANG010000278.1 GCA_021812505.1 Pseudomonadota bacterium | reverse complement strand
CCCGCATGTCCTGGGCGAGGTCACGATCGGCGTCCCTCGCGCGCTGCCCGTCGAGCGCCTGATCCAGATCGAGCGCGCGGTCCAGGCGAAAATCGCCGAAATCTCGCCTCAAACCCAAGCCAGCATCATTACCTCGCCACACGCGCTCGACGAGGAGACGGTCACAGAGCGCATCACGATGATCGCGGCGCGACGCGGGCTCGCGGCCCATCATGTGATCGTCCATCGCCTCGACGACCACGATTGCATCGCCTTCGATCTCGAAATCGACGGCGCCATGGCCCAGGGCGCGGCCCATGAGATCGCCACCGAACTGGAGGACGAGATCCGCGACGAATTCGGCGCCGACCTCGAGGTCGAAAGCCATATCGAGCCGCGCCGCGACCACGCGCTGACCGGGCATGAGGCCGACGCCGCGACCATCGCCCGGATCTCGGAATGCCTGCGCAAGCTGGCTGTCGCGGGCGGGGTGCTCCAGGGCGTTCACGACATCCGCGCCCGCCTGACCGAGGACGGGCTGGTGGTCAATTTTCACGCGACCGTCGATCCCGGCTTGAGCGTGGCGGCGACCCACGACGCCATCAACCAGCTCGAACGCGCCTTGCGCGAGCGCACGCCAGGCCTCCTGCGCGTCGTCGGCCACGCCGAGCCGGTGGGGGCGGCGTAGCAACGGCGTGGATCGCGTCGTCGCGGCGCCGATTGGACGCCGGAACGCGAGCGCGCGGGGGCGACGAAAAGGGCGCGTGCGTCGAGTTCGAGCCCGGCGGCGCAGCCTGACCGAAGCCGCGCGCGAAAGGGGCCCGGCGCCGGCGGCCCCTTGCGGGTTTTTGTCTTCGCTCCTAATCTCGCATGGTTGAGTTTGGCGCGTGGAGGAAGTCTGCCATGTCTAACGTCATTCACAGCACTGCGCTTCCAGAATCCCATTATGCCGCCCCCGAAGGCGACATGCATCATCTGCCGCCGTGGACGGAGGAAACCGCCCGCGAACTCGCCGCGCAAGAGGGGATCGAACTGACCCCAGAACATTGGGAAGTCGTCCTTTTGCTGCGTAACCATTACCGTTTGCGCGGCCATTCGCTCACCGGCACCGCATTGCTCAGGGCGCTCGGCGAGCCGTTCGGCATGCGCGGCGGCATCAAGCACCTTTACGAGCTTTTCCCCGGCGGTCCGGTGAGCCAGGGAAGCCGAATCGCCGGCGTGCCGGCGCCGCCCTACAGCCGCGACCTGTCGTTCGGCAGCGTCCAATAGACTTCGGAAGGCGACGTTTCGGCGCGACTCACGAAAAAGTGAAATCCGATCCAGAACAACAGCGCGCGCAGAACTCAACGCAAAAGCGTCGCCTTTACCCACCATTCCGGATGGCCCTGTGAAATCGCCCTGGCCGCGGCGCCGGCGTGGCGGCGGGTTTCGAACAGAGCGAAACAAGTCGCGCCCGAGCCCGACATGCGGGCGAGACGGCACCCGCGCGCCCCGCTCAGCACGGACAGCACATGGCCGATGACCGGCGCCAGCACGCAAGCCGCGTCCTCCATGTCGTTGCGGCCGCGTTTGAGGGTTCGCATGAAGGTTTCAAAATCCATCCCCGAGGCGATCGGCGGATGGGAGCCATAGCCCAGGGTTTCGCCCGGCCTCAGGCCGAGCTTGTGGAAAACCGCCCGGGTTTCGACCGCGACGCCCGGATTGACCAGCACCGCGAACAGGGGCGGCAGGCGGATCGGGGGGCCGAGCCTGTCGCCAACGCCGGTCATCATCCGCGCCCGCGGAACGACACAAACGGGCACGTCGGCCCCGGCGGCGCGCGCCGCCGCGTAAAGCGCGGGATCATCCAGGGAAAGATCATTGGCCGCGGCGAGCAGGCGCAGCGCGGCCGCCGCGTCGGCCGAGCCGCCGCCGATTCCGGCCGCGACCGGCAGGCGCTTCACCAGATGGAAGGCGCCGGTCCGCAGCCCCGGCTTTTCGGCGCGCAGCGCGCGGTCCGCCCGCGCCACCAGATTGTCGCCGCCGTCGCCCGCCTCGACCGCGGTCGGACCTTCGAGCGTCAGGGCGAAGAAATCGTCGGGCGCGAGAGTCAGGAAATCGCCGGTTCCGGCGAAGGCCACGAGGCTTTGCAGATCGTGATAGCCGTCCGGGCGGCGGCCATCGACATGCAGGGTGAGATTGATTTTCGCCGGCGCCTTGGCCGAAAAATTTTTGACGGCGGTCATAAAGCTTTCAGTTCCGGCGCCGGGATGAATTCGGGATCGCCTTCGATCGAGGGGAAATGCCCCGCCTCCCATGCGGCCCGCGCGGCGAAGATTCGCTCGCGGCTGGAGGAGACGAAATTCCACCACAGGAAGCGCGGTCCGTCCATGGCCTCGCCGCCAAGCGCGGCGAATCGGCTGGGCGTCCTGGCCCGCAGCGCGGTCCGCGCGCCGGGGCGGATCACGACGAGTTCGCCGGCTGGGAAAACGGCTCCATCGATCTCGATTTCGCCCTCTACGAGATAGAAGGCGCGCTCTTCGTGGTCGTCGGCGAATTCATAGGTTGCGCCCGCATCGAGCATGATATCGGCGAAAAAACAGGTCGAGAATGTTGTGGGCGGCGCGCGAAGCCCGTGCAATCCACCCAGCGCGAGGCGCAGGCGAAAGCCTCCGCCTTCGAGGGTCGGCAGGGTTTCGCGGCCATGATGTTCAAAACCGGGGTCGGCTTGCTCGAATTTTTCTGGCAGGCCGAGCCAGAGCTGAAGGCCGCGCATTCTGCCGCCCGCGGCGCGAAAGTCCGGCGGGGATCGCTCGGAATGGACGATGCCGCGCCCTGCGACCATCAGGTTGACCGCTCCCGGCGAAATTTCCTGCGCATGGCCCAAAGAATCGCGATGGAACAGCGCGCCGTCGAGCAGATAGGTCAGGGTGGCGAGGCCGATATGGGGATGGGGCCGCACATCCATGCCGGTTCCCGGCGCGAAATCGGCCGGCCCCATTTCGTCGAGGAAGACGAAGGGCCCGACCATCCGCCTCCCGGCGGAAGGCAAGGCGCGGCGTACACCGAATCCACCGATGTCCCGCGCCTGCGGAATGACCACGGCTTCGACCGAGGCAGGTTGCGACATGGCTCTCTCCAGCCGTTCAATCCACGTCGAGCGGAGCGACGCCGGCGGCGCCGCCTTCGGGACCCTGAACGATTTTCTCGATTCGCGCCTCGGCGCTCTTGAGCAGCGCTTCGCAATGTTTTTTCAGGATTTCGCCGCGCTCGTAAAGCGCAATGGACTTGTCGAGATCGACATTGCCTTTTTCAAGCGCGGAAACGATCTCCTCGAGTTCGCGCATCGCGGCCTCGAAACTCAATCCGGCGACATCTTCGGTCTTGCTCAACGTCCAGCCCCATTCTGCGGCGCGCATCATGGACCGCGCCGCCCTCCCCGCGCAAGCCTCAACCTGCGGCCATGCCCGCAGCCCCGGAGGTCCTTTTCGCCACGGCGGCTGGAAAAGGCGCGGCGGACCCTGTAGCATCGGCCGGGCCTGGCGCCGCCGGACGCGCCACCGGATCATGCTCTCTCCCCGAAAGGCTCCGCGATGATTGACGCCCTGCCCGATGACGACGATTTGGCGGAGCTGTTCGCCGCCCTCGCGCTCGATGCGGGCGCGGCGATCATGCGGGTCTACCATGGCGGCGATCCCAATGCGCGCCTGAAAAAGGACGCCAGCCCCGTCTCCGACGCCGACATTCTCGCCGAAGAGATCATCCTCAAGGGGCTCGCCCGCGCCCTGCCCCAATTTCCGGTGGTCGCCGAGGAAGCGAGCGAGAGCGGGGCCTTGCCGAAACTCGGCGGCGGCGATTTCATTCTGGTCGAC
>JAKANG010000277.1 GCA_021812505.1 Pseudomonadota bacterium | reverse complement strand
GCCCGCCAAGGCGGCGGCGAGCGCCAGCAACGCGCCGATCGCCGGAATTTCGAGCTTGAGCGTCCAGGAGGGTAGCGACGGGCTGAGCAGGATCGCCTGAAAGATCAGCCATTCCGAAGTAAAACCGTTGAGCGGCGGAAGCGCGGAAATGGCCGCGGAGCCGACGAGCATGAACAGGCCGGTCGCCGGCATGAGATTGAGGAGGCCGCCAAGCCGCCCCATGTCGCGCTCGCCCGTCGCGCCGAGCACCGCGCCGGAGCCGAAGAACAGCAGGCTCTTGAACAGCGAATGGTTCAGGACGTGAAAAAGCGCCGCCGTCATCGCCAGGGCGGCGGCCTGCGCCTGGCCCTCGGTTTCGAAGGCAAGCGCGAGGCCGAGCGCGACGAAGATGACGCCGATATTCTCGATCGTGCTATAGGCCAGCACGCGCTTGAGGTCGTTCTGCAGCATGGCGAAGAGCACGCCGACCACCGCCGCCGCCGCGCCGCTCGCCAGAACCGGAACGCCCCACCACCATTGCGCCGGGCCGATGAGGTCGAAGACGATCCGCAGGAAGCCATAGACGGCGACCTTGGTCATGATCCCGCTCATCAGCGCCGACACATGGCTCGGCGCGGCGGGATGGGCGAGCGGCAGCCAGACATGGAGCGGAGTCAGCCCGGCCTTGGATCCGGCGCCGACGAGAGCCAACGCGAGGACCACCCCCGCGATCGCCGGGGCCGGGGCGTCGGCGCGCATCGCGGCGAAGGCGTAATGGCCCCCTGCCCCCGCCAGCAGGCCGAAGGCGAGCATCAGGGCGAAGGTCCCGAGCGTCGCCATCAGCAGATAGACGTAGCCGGCGCGGACGTTGTCGCCCTCGCGATGGTGGGCCATGACGAGCGCCCAGGAGGCGAGCGACATCAGTTCCCAGGACAGCAGAAAGATGAAGGCGTCGTCGGCGAGGACGACGAGATTCATCGCGGCGAGAAAAACCGGAAAGAAAGGCAGGACGCGGCCGGGCGCCGTTTCATGCCGTCCATAGCCCAAGGCATAGAAACTCGCCGCCGCCCCGCCGAAATTGACGACGGCGAGGAAGAAGTTCGACAGGGAGTCGATGCGGAAATGAGCGCCGAGCCAAGGCAGGCCGAAGGGCAGAACCATGGCCGCGGCCGGCGCGCCTGCCAACAGGCGCGCAAACGATTCCATGGACATCAGGCCGCAAACCAGGAACGCGCCGCCGTAAATGACGGGCGACGCCCAGCGCCCGCGACGAAACGCGACCGCAAGCGGACCAAGCGCCAGCAAGGCCCCGACGCCTAGGAGGAGGCCCGCAAACGCCGTCATGCCCCGCCTCGCCTGCGCAACGGCCCGCGACAATCGGCGCAGCTCATGCCTGAATTATTCATTATAATGTCTCAACCATCAACCTTGATGGTGAATCTTCGATATTTGCAGCCTAAGCCTTAAAATGTCGCGGTCAATATGCTAGCCTGCAAAAATTGACGGTTTCCGGAGCGGCTGGGGTTGCGGCAAAAAGACGAGTTGCCTTTTCGCCTCGCCCGTCCCGTCTGTTCCGGCTCACCGCCGATCCGGCGAATCGCGCCGGGCTCTAAACCCATTCGCCGGCCTGAAAAGCGGAGCAACCGCGCTTTGATCACCGCCTCGCAATTACGAGCCGCCCGCGCGCTTCTTGGCGTGGATCAGCGCCAGCTTGCCGAAATGTCGGGCGTTTCCCTGCCTACGATCCAGCGAATGGAGGCGAGCGAGGGCAATGTCCGGGGCGTGGTCGACACGCTGACCAAAGTGATCGAGGCGCTCGATCGCGCCGGCGTCGAGCTTATCGCCGAAAACGTCGAAAGCCGCGCCGGCGGGCGCGGCGTGCGCCTGAAGCCGCCCCGGCCGGAGCCGATCTGACGCAGGAGACGCCGAGAAAGGCGGCCCAGGATGATTCCGACGCCCGACGTCCAGCCGCCCTGCGTGCGCAAGATCATCCATATCGACATGGACGCCTTCTATGCGTCGGTCGAGCAGCGCGACAATCCCGATCTGGGCGGCAAGCCGGTCGCCGTCGGCCTCGGCCGCGCGCGCGGCGTGGTGGCGGCGGCGAGCTATGAAGCCCGCGCCTTCGGCGTCCATTCCGCCATGCCTTCGGTGACGGCGCAGCGCAAATGCCCCGATTTGATCTTCACGCCGCCGCGCTTCGACGTCTATCGGCGGATCTCGCTGCAAATTCGGGACATCTTCTCCCGCTTCACCCCGATCATCGAGCCGCTGGCGCTGGACGAAGCCTATCTCGACGTCACCGACCAGCTCGCCGCCGACCAGACCGCGACCGCGACGGCGGAGGCGATCCGCGCCGCGATTCGTGCGGAGACCGGCCTCACAGCATCCGCCGGCGTCTCCTACAACAAGTTCCTAGCCAAGATGGCCTCTGGCCAGCGCAAGCCTGACGGACTTTTCGTCATCACGCCCAAAATGGGACCGGCCTTCGTCGCAGCCCTGCCCGTCCACAAATTCCATGGCGTCGGCCCCGCGACCGCCGAAAAGATGCGCCGCCTCGGCATCGAGACCGGCGCCGATCTGAAAGCCTGCGCTCCCGAATTCCTCCGCGAACATTTCGGCAAGGCCGGCGGCTTTTATTTCGCCATCGCGCGCGGCGTGGACGAGCGCCCCGTCCGGCCCGACCGCCCGCGCAAGTCGATTGGCGCCGAAAACACATTCCTCGAAGACGTCTTCACCTTCGAGGACGCGCGCGACTGGATCGCGCCCATCGCCCTCAAGGTCTGGACGGCGTGCGAACGCACGCGCCTGATGGGCCGCTCGGTGACCCTGAAGGTCAAATATGCGGATTTCCAGCAGATCACCCGCAGCTACACGGCGCCCGATCCCATCGCATCGGCCGACGAACTCCTGCGCCGCAGCCTCGCGCTTCTGGATCCCCTGTTCCCGTCGCAAAAAGGCGTTCGCCTGCTCGGCGTGACGGTTTCCGCTTTCGAGGAAAGCGCGCCGTCGCGCCAGCTTGGCTTCGCCTTCGCCCCGGACGAATCCTGAGCCCTATCTTGAGAGACCCTTTTCTGTGAGTTCGTTGAGATAGGTTTGCCAGAGGCTGTCGTGGGTTGCGCCGAGTTGGTAGAGGTAGTCCCAGGTATAGAGGCCTGTGGCGTGGAGGTCGTCGAATTCGAGTTTGGCGGCGTAATTGCCGACCGGCTCGATGGCGAGGATGGCGACGTCGCGCTTGCCGGCGACCGTTTTGCGCTCGGCGGGCGAGTGGCCCTGGACCTCGGCGGATGGGCTGTTGACGCGCAGGTACTCGGCGGGCAGGGCGAAGGCCTCGCCGCTTTCGAAGGTCACCTTCAGCGTCTTTCCCTTGTCGGCCAGCCGCAGTTCGCTCGGCCATTTCGCTTCAGCCATTTTCCTTGTCCTCCCATGCCTTCGGGCCTTCCTGAGATCGGCCGAAACGCGCCTTTGTCAAGAACCCGGCCTGGATTTATCCCCGCGAAGGGCGTCTTAACAAGCTGATTCACAATGTCGTTATCGGCGTTTGAGAAAAATTCCAATTTGACCGCCGCGGTCCGTTCTCATATTCGCAATCCATGTTATGATGGCGGCAAATCACAAGAAAAACGCGGCGCAGGAAGCATTCTCCCGGCAAGGGGGATCCGCACAATCACGCAGGACCAACGAGCGGCGTCGCCCTTGAGCGTCGCCCGCATCTGGAGGACGTCGATGTCACAGGAATCCAAGCCAATGCATCCCACGCCCATGCTTGACCAGCTGGAGAGTGGACCGTGGCCGAGCTTTGTCACCGGCCTGAAGCGTCTGCGCGACAATGCCGACGCGCAATACGCGCCG
>JAKANG010000276.1 GCA_021812505.1 Pseudomonadota bacterium | reverse complement strand
TTGAGCACGACCTGGGCCACCGCGGCCTGCCCGTCCTCGGATTCGCCGCGCGCCTCGAAATAGATCGCCTGGGCGAGACAGCGTTTTTCCGATTCGAGACGATCGGCGGGGATGCGGGTGAGATAATCGCGCCGTCCGCCCCAGACGATCGCCGCCTGTTCGCCTTTCGCGATCACCGACATGTCGGCCTCGACCGGCGTCTCGTCGGCGGAAAACGGCGTGTTCGACCCCAAAACTTCGGCGCGGGACACGGCGGGCGTGGCCCCTTCAGCGATCCGCTCGGCCAAAGCCGCCGGACGCATGGTCATGTCGCCCGCGCCGGTGGACGGCGAGGCGTCTGAAACGCGGTCCTCCGTCACCGGGGCGTCTTCCGCGTCCCAGGCCTCGAAACGGGCGACCGAATCGGGACCGGTCGCGGCGCGCTCCGCTGAATTGAAGGCCGAGGCAAGGCCGCTCTCGTCCTGGCTGAAGGTCAGGATGTCGGCGCGCAGGCGATTGAGCGCGCCGGGCTGACGCAGGCGGCCGGAAAGGCTCGGGCGCAGGTTGACGAAGGGGTCGCCCTTCTGGCTTCGGTCGATCCGCGGAAAAACGTGGGCGCCCTTTTTGAGATCGGCGCGCGGGGCAATCTCGTCGGGGATGGCGTCGAACATTTCCGGGGGGCCGAGTTCGAGACGCGCCTGCCGCAGCAAGCCGCGTCCGAAATGAACGCCGAAACCAGAGTCGAACGACAGGGGATCGGGCGCGAGACGGACGGGAAGGACCGCGGCGCCGGCCGAGGAAATCGGCGCCCTGGAGACGCCCTCCGGAACTTCCTGGCCGGCGTCGGCGGTAAAGGTGGCGAGCAGCGCGGCGCCGAGAACCCAAGGCGTTGCGACCCGCATCGCCCAGGCGAATCGCGATAGATTGAGATGCGCAAAACGCCGCGCCGCCCGCAAACGCATTCCCAAGCCCACCAACTGATGCGGCGCCGCCGCGTTTCGCGCCGGCAAGGACGCGCAAACGCCCAAGCGACCCAAAATTTATCGCTTGTTAGGCTTGACGCCCGGTTACCGGGGCGAGGTCCGCGACAGTCCAGAATTGGGACGGGGGCAAGGAGTCAGCCGCCGATCTTTGAAAAATCGGCGACGCGGTGGATGGCGCGGCGCAGTTGGGCGAGCGTTTGCAGGCGGTTTTTCCGCAGATCCCGGTTTTCGGAATTGACCGTGACCTTGTCGAAGAATGCGTCGACCGGCGCGCGCAATTTTGCCAGCGCGCGCATGGCGGCCTCGAAATCTTCCGCCTTCGCCGCCACCTGCGCCTCGCGCTCGGTGCGTTCGAGGGCTTCGGCCAAGGCGTTTTCTTGCGGTTCGGCGAGCAATCCAGCGTCCGGCGGAGCCTCGAAGGCCCCGGCGCCGTCCTTCTTCTCCTCGGCCTTCAAAATGTTGGCGGCGCGTTTGTAGCCGGTGAGCAGGCTGGCGCCGTCCTCGGTTTTCAAAAAGTTTTCGAGCGCATTGATCCGCGCCACGATCAGGACGAGATCGTCCTCGCCGAGCGCGAAAACGGCGTCGAGCAGATCATGGCGCGCGCCGCGGTCGCGGAGGTAGATTTTCAGGCGATCGGCGAAGAAGGCCAACAAATCACCCGCAATGAATTCTGGGCTGGGAAGCCGCTGGATGATTCTTGCTTTATCTCCGAAATGCCCAGTCAAGCTGAAGGATACCGATGAACTCGTTTCCTGGTCCTCTCCTTCGCTTTTTACGATCAGAACGTCCTTCGATCTGTCAATTGCTCCGTAACGTGGTCTGGTTTTGTCGTGAAGCTTAGCGGTGATGGTCACAAGGCGATTAGGTGTAACCTCATGTAAATAAACGTAAATATCGCCCGTTTGTTTATGAAGCAATACGGTTTCGTAGGCTTCGATAAGTTCGCTTACCAGCCGCAGGCGCAATCTATTTTCTAGAATGATGCGGATCACGCCGAGCGCCGCACGCCGCAGCGCAAACGGGTCTTTGCTCCCGGTCGGCTTTTCGTCAATCGCCCAAAAGCCAACGAGTGTGTCGAGCTTGTCGGCCAGAGCGACGGCGATGCTGACCGGCGCGGCGGGGATCAGATCGTTCGGGCCCTGCGGCTTGTAATGGTCCTCGATGGCGGCAGCGACTTCGCCGTCCTCGCCCTGCAATTCGGCATAATAGCGGCCCATCAGGCCCTGGGTTTCGGGGAATTCGCCGACGACTTCGGTGACGAGGTCGGCCTTGGCCAGCTCCGCCGCGCGCGCCGCCTTTTCCGGCTCGGCGCCGACCTTGGGGGCCAGCTCCCTTGCGAGCGCGACCAGGCGGTCCACCCGCTCGCCTTGCGAGCCCAAATTCTGGTGAAAAACAATCTTCAGCGCCCGCAATTTTGCAAGGCGCTGGTCGAGCGGCTTGCCTTTGTCGGCGTAATCTGGGAGTGGCGCCTGGTCGGTCCGCCAGAAATAGAGCGCGTCGGAGAGCCGGGCGCGCACCACCCTTCCGTTGCCGGCGGCGATTTTCTGGCCGCCATCGCTGGCGACGATATTGGAGACGAGCAGAAACTTGTTGGCCAGCCGCCCCGTTTCAGGGTCGCGCAAGACAAAACATTTCTGGTTGGCGCGGATGGTGGCGCGGATCACCTCGTCGGGAATGTCCAAAAAGCTCTTGTCGAATTCGCCCATCAGCACGACCGGCCATTCGACGAGACCGGCGACCTCAAACAGCAGGCCCTCGTCCTCGACGAGTTCCAGGCCTTGCGCGAAGGCGAGGTCGCGCGCGTCATGCAGGATGATGTCGCGGCGCCGCGCCGGATCGAGCACGACTTTCGCCGTCTGGAGCCCAAGCAGATAATCGTGGAAGCGCCGCACTTTTATCGGTTGCGGGGCCATGAAACGATGGCCATAAGTGACATTGCCGGAAGCAATGCCGCCGATTTCGAAAGGCACGATCTCCGGGTCTTCGGTCTCGGGCCCGAAGGTCGCGACAATCGAATGAAGCGGCCGCACCCAGCGCAAGGCGTTGGATTCGGCCGAGCCCGCGCCCCAGCGCATCGATTTCGGCCAGGGAAAGTTTTTGACGGCCTCGGGCAGGATTTCGGCCAGAACGTCGAGCGTCGCCGCGCCGGGACGCTCGATCGCCGCGAGATAGAACTGGCCGCCCTTCTTGTCGGTCTCGATCGTCGCCTCGTCGAGCGATTTCAGACCGGCGCTTTTCAAGAAACCCTGGATCGCGGCCTCGGGCGCGCCGACGCGCGGGCCTTTCTTCTCCTCGCGCTGATCGGGCTGGCGCGGCGGCAAGCCGACGACGTGAAGCGTCAAGCGGCGCGGCGTGACAAAACTTTCCGCCGCCTCAAAAGTCAGGCCGCGCTCGATCAGGGCGCCGGTCACCAGTTTTTTGAGGTCGGCGGCGGCCTGGGCCTGCATCCGCGCCGGGATTTCCTCGGAGAAAAGTTCGAACAGAAGGTCAGACATGACGGGCTTTTCAGCAAGTGGAAGGCGGATGGACGTTTTCCGGGAGCGAAGCGACTAGGAGCGAACGCGACGCCGAGCCTATGCGAGGGGCGCCGATCGCGCTGGCGCGATCGGCAAAATCAGAAACCTGATCCTTCGGTCTTCATCCAGGCGGCGCCGCAGGCTTTGGCGAGTTCGCGCACGCGCAGGATGTAGCTCTGGCGCTCGGTCACCGAGATCACGCCGCGCGCGTCGAGCAGGTTGAAGGCGTGGCTCGCCTTGATGCACTGGTCGTAGGCCGGCTGCGCCATGCGGTGACGCTCGCCTTCGGCGGTCGGCGCCCCGGCGTCGAGATAGGACCGGCAGGCGGCCTCCGCATCGGTGAACTGCCGGAACAGC
>JAKANG010000275.1 GCA_021812505.1 Pseudomonadota bacterium | reverse complement strand
TGGCGGAAAGCATTGCGAAACAGGATACGATCGCGGAGAACACCGAGGAGGAATACGCCGAACATCGCACTTTCGGAGAGCGCCTTTCGGATCATCTGGCGAGCTTCGGCGGAAGCTGGGCCTTCCTTCTGTCGTTCGCCTGTTTTTTCGGCGTCTGGATGACGTTCAATATCTATCAGGGCGAGAAATCGGCGTTCGATCCCTATCCCTTCATTCTGCTCAATCTTGTCCTGTCATGCCTCGCCGCGATCCAGGCGCCGGTCATCATGATGAGCCAGAAGCGGCAGGAAGAAAAAGACCGTCAGCGCTCCTTCAACGATTATCGCGTCAATCTCAAGGCGGAGCTGGAAATCCGCCACCTGCATGAAAAGATCGACTATCTCATTTCCCGGCAATGGCAGCGCCTGTCGGAGATCCAGCAGGTGCAGATCGAAATGCTGCACCAGAGCGGCCGCCACAAGAAGGTCAAGACGCCCAAGTCGGTCGACGACCTTCGCGCGCCGGACTCCGACCAGTCGTTCAACGTCGAGAACAATCAGGAATAAGTCTCGCGCTGGCGTCAACGTCTCCACGGCGGCAGAGTGAGACGAAGCAGCGCGCGAACGTCGGCGAGCGCGCGCCAGATAATGAGAGGGTCCAGGCGGCGGTGTCCGGCTACCTGTCGGGACGGACGCTGTTCGTCACCGAATCCGCCCGTTACGGCGATCCCGAAACCGAGCGCTTCTTCATGCGCGCCGTCTTTCGCGGCCCGGCGGACGCCGCCGCCTTGGCGGAGCCGAAAAACGCCTTCGCCGCCATCGGCCTCGATGAGGGACCGATCATCGAACAGGCGGTAGAACGCATCGCGACCACACCCAGACGGCCGAGGATTTCGTCGCCATCGGCCGCGACATCAAGAATGCGGTGCTGTGGCGCGCCGAATCATTCCTAATGGCTCGAAGACGGTGGTGTTCCGCCAATGAACGAATGGGTCACGGCGCGCGCTCGACATCGGCGCCGACATCGCCGAAATTGACGGAGCGCCGCCTTGGCGCCGGTCGCGCCGGACGGTCGAAAATTGGGCGCGGGAGACGAGGATGGCGAGTTATTCCCACACCTGTCAGAACGAACGCCATGTTTTTCCCGACCTGCGCGCCTTGCTCGCGCAAGCCTCGCCGCGCCGCTCCGGCGATGAGCTCGCGGGCCTCGCCGCGCCGAGCCAGGCGCGGCGCGTGGCGGCGCGCATGGCGCTCGCCGACCTGCCGCTCACGACGTTCCTGACCGAACTGCTCATCCCCTATGAGAGCGACGAGATCACGCGCCTGATCGTCGACAATCACGACGCGGCTGCCTTCGCCCCGCTCGCCTCCATGACGGTCGGCGCCTTCCGCGAATTTCTGCTCGACGAGGCGACCGATTCCGCGACTCTGGAGCGCATCGCGCCGGGCCTGACGCCGGAAATGGCCGCCGCTGTCTCGAAGCTGATGTCCAACGGCGATCTCGTCGCCGTCGCCGCCAAGGCGCGCGTCGTCACCGCCTTCCGCACCACGATCGGTCTTGAGGGCCGGCTGGCCTCGCGCCTCCAGCCCAACCACCCCACCGACGACATCGCCGCCATTGCCGCGGGGATCGTCGACGGCTTTGCCTTCGGCATGGGCGACGCCGTCATCGGCGTCAATCCGGCGACCGACAATGTCGAGACGACCATCCGCATTCTCGACATGATCGACAGGTTGCGCCAGAAGCTCGGCATGCCGGCGCAGTCCTGCGTGCTGTCGCACGTCACGACCTCGATCGCGGCGATCGAGAAAGGCGCGCCGCTCGATCTCGTTTTCCAGTCCATCGCCGGTACGCAGGCCGCCAACGACGGATTCGGCGTGACGCTTTCCCTGCTGCGCGAGGCGTACGAGGCGGCGCTTTCACTCGGGCGCGGAACGGTCGGCGCCAATCTCATGTATTTCGAAACCGGTCAGGGCGCGGCGCTCTCCGCCGACGCCCATCACGGCGTCGACCAGCAGACCGTCGAGGCCCGCGCCTATGCCGTGGCCCGCGCCTTCTCGCCGCTGCTCGTCAATACGGTCGTCGGCTTCATCGGCCCGGAATATCTCTATGACGCGAAGGAAATCACGCGCGCCGGGCTCGAGGACCATTTCTGCGCCAAGCTGCTCGGCGTCCCGATGGGCGTGGACGTCTGCTACACCAATCACGCCGAGGCCGACCAGGACGACATGGACGTGTTGGCGCTGCTGCTGGCGAACGCCGGGGTCAATTTCCTGATCGCGGTGCCCGGCGCCGACGACATCATGCTCAATTACCAGAGCCTGTCGCATCATGATATTCTGCGGCTGCGCCATCTGCTCAATTTACGGCCGGCGCCGGAATTCGAAGCCTGGCTGCAAGGCGTCGGCCTGATGGACGAACTCGGACGCTTGCCCAACCTGCCGGCGAACACGCCCTCGCTGCAAAGGCTGCTCGCGGCGCAGGAGGGAACGTGAGATGGTCGCCGAAACGTCGCCCTGGGATCGCCTGAAACGATTGACGCGCGCACGGATTGGCTTGGGGCGCGCGGGCGACGGACTGCCGACGAACGCCCTGCTTGAATTCCAGATGGCCCATGCAAGGGCGCGCGACGCCGTACATGGCGCCGTGGACTGGGACCGGCTCGCCGCCGCGCTCGCGCCGCTCAAGACCTTTTCCGTCTCAAGCGCGGCGCCGGAAAAAACCATTTATCTGCGGAGGCCCGACCTCGGCCGCGTTCTCGCGCCGGGCGAAGCGGAAAAACTTCCCTCCGGCCCCTTCGACATCGTCTTCGTCATCGGCGACGGCCTGTCCGCCGCCGCCTGCGACGCCTATGGCGTCGAAACCGTGAAGGCAACGCTAAAGCTGTTGGCCGATTTTTCCGTCGCGCCCATCGTGCTGGCGCATGGCGCCCGTGTGGCTCTCTCTGACCCGATCGGGGCGGCAATGCGGGCGCAACTCGTGGTGATGCTGATCGGCGAGCGGCCGGGCCTGAGCACGGCGGATTCGCTCGGCTGCTATCTCACTTTCGCGCCAAGGCCGGGGCGCCGCGACAGCGAGCGCAACTGCATTTCGAACATCCACGCCCATGGCCTTGTCCCCGCGCTGGCGGCGGCAAAGATCGCCTGGCTGGCGCGCGAGGCCCTGCGCCTCAAGCTGACCGGCGTCGACCTCAAGGAGGCCGCGCCTGACCACGCGCTGTCGCTCGGCTTGGGCCCGACCGTCATCGACCTGACCGGCGGCGCCTGACCCCGTGCGAAAGAGCAAATTTCTGCATCGCTCTCGATGCGGGATTGCGCGGGGAAAACGGGCGGCGTCGGCGGAGCCCCGGTCGAAAGCGATCTCACGGCGCGACGCCGCTCGCCGATCCCAAGGCTGTTTCGAACATGAGCAGGGATGCGTTTTCCGGCGCGAAGGACCAACTGCGCACGGGGCTGAAATCCACCCTCGCCACGCCTTGCAGATGCAGGACCCGCCCGCGTGGAAAATCGACGAAGAGCAGCGCCGCGCGCGGGTCGTGGAGCAGATTGCCGAACGTGTTGAAATAATTGTTGCCGCGAAAATCGGGGATGGCGAGTTCGCCTTCGGGCGTCAGCCGGACGAACCCCGGCGGGCCGCCGCGATGGGACATGTCGATTCCGTCCGCCCCGCGTGTGGCGACGAAAAAAATGTCCGACCCTTCAATGAGCGCGCGCGCTTCGGCGTCGACCGCGGGCAGGACCCTCCAGGCGCCTGGATCGCCTTCACCGGAAAAAAGATCGCGCGGGGCGATATATTTCGGGCAATTGCCAAAGGCTTCCTCGACCGAGATCGTGAGGCGCCCGGACTCGGCGACGACGATT
>JAKANG010000274.1 GCA_021812505.1 Pseudomonadota bacterium | reverse complement strand
GTCCTCCTGCCTTTTTCGGTCAATTAGCAGATCGCTGCGCGGCGCGGCAAGTCCGGGACTTTTGTGCTAACAAGAGCGCAAATGGCCTTCGGGCGTAACGGGAGCAGCGGCGATGCGCTATCTTCACAGCATGATCAGGGTCGGCGATCTCGACGCCGCCCTCGATTTTTTCGTCAACAAACTCGGCATGGTCGAAATCCGCCGCACAGCAAGCGACAAGGGACGTTTCACCCTGGTCTTCCTGGCCGCGCCGGGCGACGCCGTCCGCGCCGCGTCGGAAGCCGCGCCTCTGGTCGAACTGACCTACAACTGGGACCCGGAAATATACACCGGCGGCCGGAATTTCGGCCATCTCGCCTATGAGGTCGAGGACATCTACGCCCTGTGTGACCGGCTCGCGCGGGCGGGCGTGACCATCAACCGCCCGCCGCGCGACGGCCGCATGGCCTTCATTCGCACCCCCGATGGCATTTCGATTGAGTTATTGCAGAAGGGCGAAGCCTTGCCAGCGCGCGAGCCCTGGGCCAGCGCCCCCAATATCGGAGCCTGGTGATGGCGCGCAAAAACAAGGAAGAGCGCAAGCTGCGCGAAGCGATCGTGGCCGGCTGCCGCTCCATGAACGCCAAACATATCAACCAGGGGGCCGCCGGGAACATTTCCGCGCGAATGGGCGATTTCATGCTGATCACGCCGAGCGGGGTCGATTACGACGATCTGACGCCGGACATGATCGTCGCCATGGCGCTCGACGCCGAATCCCCTGTGATCGATGAAAAGACCGGCCTGAAGGCGTCGAGCGAATGGCGTTTTCATCGCGACATCCTGCTCGCCCGGCCCGACGTCGGGGCGGTGGTTCACGCCCACGCGCCTTACGCGACGGTTCTCTCCATGCTGCGCCGGCCGATACCGGCAAGTCATTACATGATCGCGGCCTTTGGCGGCTCGACGATCGAATGCACGGATTACGCGCCATTCGGGACGGCGGAGCTGTCGGCGCTGGCGGTCGAAGGGCTCGGTCCCCGCAATGGCGTGCTGCTCGGCAGCCATGGCATGATCGCGGCCGGCCCGGACCTCAAACGCGCGCTCTGGCTCGCGGGCGAACTCGAAACCCTGGCGCAGATGCATTATCTCGCCGGCCTCGCCGGGGCCCCGGCCATCCTGCCGGATCGCGAGGTTCTCTGCCTGGTCGAAAAGTTCGCCGCTTATGGTCCTGGAGCGAAGAAGGTCTGAAAAAATCATTGATCATCATAGCGTTACGATAGGTCACGGCTGAAATCTCACGCAAATGTGATTCGGTCGGAGGCGGCGCGAGCTGCTATCTTGCGGCAGTTCCCATGGCGTATGAGTTGCTGCACGGGTTTTCCCCGAATTCTCGCGCGCAGACGAAGTTCGTTTCACGCGCATTCGAAACCGGAGACCTCTATGCGAACGACAGAATTGTTCCGCACCTGCGCCAACGAATATGTCGCCGCCGCCGCACTGGCCTGTATCGGCGGCCGGCTGGAGCGTCGCGTCGCGGCCGCAGCCCGTCGCTCGGATCTGTCGATTGGCGCCTATGTGGCGCGGCTCGTGGCGGATTATGACCGCAAGGCGAGCCCCCGTCGTCGCAAGATCTTGGAAATGGGCATGCTCCGCCACGATACGCCGCTCCTTGCAGGTCTCCGCCATGTCGTCGAAACCGCGCTGGAAGGCGCCTGGGACGGCGTGCTGGACGTGGTTCCGGACTGCGCGCCGCGTGCGCGGGGCGGCTTGATGGCGCGCGGCGCTTCCTCGTCCTTCCCCTGGAGCGCCCCCCGCCATGGCGCGTTGCCCCCCCGCGACCCTGCGACCGCGCTGAAAAGCCTCTACAGCTGAGGATTTCCCGGCGGCGGGCGACAATCGCGATGAGTTTTTCGGGCGGCGCGGCCGCCCGAAATTTTTTTCAGCCGGCGCCGGCGGAAGCGAAACGAGTGGCGGAAACACGTCCATTCCATTATAAGCGCGCCCGCGCCAAGGGCTTGGCCGCCGGGGGCGGCGTCCGCGACTGGGGACTTCCCTGGATCGATCGGCGTCGACGCCGCCCGATTTTCGCCTTTCGCGGCGCTTAAAGCCGGAGCGGGGCGGACGGAAGGTCATTCAATCCGGCTTGGGCCAACGGGATATCAACTCTTTCGCCCTACCAGTCGGAGATCGCGCTGTCTTCCCCTTTGGCCGGGACGAAACAAGCCGCTCACGGAAACGAGTATGTTGGTCGAGACGATAAATCCCCTGATCGTGCAGCACGGCTACCTTGCGGTCTTCTGCATCGTGATGCTGGAGAGCGCCGGGGTCCCGCTTCCCGGCGAGACGGCGCTGGTTCTCGCCGCGATGTTTGCGGGCGCGACCGGTCTACTCGACATCAAGATTGTCGTCGCCTTGGCGGCGGCGGGGGCGATTATCGGCGACAATTTCGGTTTCTGGGCGGGTCGCCGCTTCGGCCTGCCGCTACTGCTGAAGTACGGCGGCATGGTCGGCCTTTCCGACGAGCGGATCAAGCTCGGTCAGTATCTTTTCGACCGTCACGGCGCGAAAATCGTTTTTTTTGGTCGGTTCATCGCGATTTTGCGCATTTTCGCCGCCTTTCTCGCCGGGGTGAACCGATACGGCTGGGGCCAGTTCCTGTTCTATAACGCGAGCGGCGGCGTAGTCTGGTCCACGATCTTCGGCCTCGGAGGCTATGCCTTCGGCGAAGCTTTCGAGCGCGTCGCCGGGCCGATGGGCAAGATCACGCTCGCCTTGGTCGTTCTCGGCGTCGCCATCGGCTGGTGGTTGATCCACACCCAGGAAAAAAAACTCATCGCCCACGCCCTCGCAGCCTATCCCGATCCCTTGCGCCGCCCGGCACCGGATCTCGCGGCTTCAGAGCGGATCGTCCATCCGGCGGCCGGCGAGTGATCGTGGGCGCCGGGGCGCGGGCGCTGTCTCATATTGTCGCAGGGGCCGGTCAGATCGCCATGCATCGAGTGAATCGACGCGCGCGTTCCGTGAGCCGGGGCGACGAATTCTCCCGCGCGGCGCTATCGGGAAAATCCGCTGAAATCTGAAAGACCGGTTTGGCCGTCTTGTCGCGACGAACCGGCGAGGACGATATCGCGGCCGCGGGACGGATCGCTCCACGCGGGCTTTGCCCCGTGATTTCGGACCGGCAACGAAGATTTGATCAGAATGATCGCCTTGATTTCGCCGCGAGGGCGAAGCGACGCAATCGGATAAATTGTGGTGAAATCGCGGCAATTTTACGAGCGCCAATCATCGCCGGCGCGACGAATGGTCGCGTCCTCGGGACTTTAATCGACGGGCCTATCGCGCAATTTCAATTTTCGGTTTATGGAGGAGCCAAGAGCTTCATTTGACATGGGTCAATGAAAGCTTTGACGGGGCGGGCAAAGGTCCGCCCGATGGCGATCCGATGTCTCTATGATGCCGGAGCGATTTCATTGGGGCGAAAACATGGCGCAAGCAAGTTCGGTTTCCACGGCGTCGCCGTCCGGCGGCAAGTCAATGACAATCGGCGAAATGCTCGGGATTGTCCTCTCCCTCGGCGGCGCCCTCCTGGCGCTGTACATCGCGTCGAAGGCCTATACGGCCGCCTACGCGTTCCACATGTTCGTGTTCGCGCTCGCCGGCTTCGGCGGGGCGTTCCTGATCTTCAAGCGCTATTCGACGCGCCCGGCTTTCACGCCGCAGGAAATCGACGGCCGGCCGAACTATAATTACGGCCCGATCAAGTTCACCAGCCTCGCGGCGGTGTTCTGGGGGATCGCGGGCTTTCTCGTCGGGGTCATCGTCGCCACCGAACTGGCCTTTCCCGATCTGTCCATG
>JAKANG010000273.1 GCA_021812505.1 Pseudomonadota bacterium | reverse complement strand
GATCGCAAGGGCGGCATAACCTTCTGGAGCCCCGGCGCCGAGCGCATTTTCGGCTTTTCCCGCGCCGAGGCGCTGGGCCGGCCACTTCACCTGATCATCCCCGAAACCCTGCGCGCGCGGCACGACGAGGGCTTCCACAAGACGATGGCGACGGGAGAAACACGCTATGGCGCGGGCGATCTGCTCGCCGTCCCCGCCATGACGCGCGACGGCCGGCGCATTTCGATCGAGTTCAGCATCATTCTTCTGCGTGACGAAACCGGCGCGCTGGAGGGCATGGCGGCGATCCTGCGCGACGTGACGCGGCAATTCGAGGAAAGCCGCGCGTTGCGGAAAAGGATCGCGGAACTTGAGGCAAAGCTTCAGGCTTCGACGCATTCCGCCTTGGAATAATCGACTTTCTTGTCAAAGAAGGCGGACGAAATCTGATCGACGCTGGCGACGTGGTTGGCCACGAGCTGGGCCAGATTGAACACAATGAGGCGGCGCTGGCCCCGGGCGTTGGCGCCCGGAAAAGCTTGGCGCAGCTTCTCGCCCTCCGCCAGCAGCGCGGCATGCTGGCCGCGATGGCAATGCAGGATCGGAACGCCGACCCGCTCCATCTCGGCTTCTTCGCGCAGGAAATGGGCGGCGACCTCGGCCAGGATCGCGTCGAGATGGGCGGGAAGGCCGGAATCATCGATCTCCGCCGTGCGCGCGAACATCTGTTCGAGCACAAAATGATCCTCGTCCATGACCCGGACGCCAAGCGGCAGTTGCGGCAGATTCATCCCGTCCTCGCAGGCCCTGATTGGCCGGATGCGCTTTTACGCCAGAACAGGCGGCAACACTTTGCGCAAGCGCAATTTTCGATTCAGCGAAGCAAATCCGGATTTTCTGTCCGCGACGAACGCCGGAACTATGCCTTTCACACGCCGCCAGTCACCGGCAGGAGCGCCCCCGTGATGGCCTGCGATTTTTTCGAGGCCAGAAACAGGATGGCCTCGGCCAGATCCTCGGGACGAACCCATTTGCCGAAATCGGCGCCGGGCATGTCGGCGCGGTTGGCCGGGGTGTCGATGATCGAGGGCAGGACGGCGTTGACCGTCACCTTGCCCTTGAACTCCTCGGCGAGACTTTCCGTCAATTTGGCGATTCCGGCCTTGGAGGCCGCATAGGCGCCCATGCCGACGCCCGCCTTGACCGCGCCTAAAGCGCCGACATTGACGATGGCGCCCGAGGCGCTCTTTTCCAGGAAGGGAAGCGCGGCCATGCTGGCGGAGACCGCGGTGCGCAGATTCAGGGCGAACATCCGGTCCCATGTGGCGAGATCGCCATTGGCGACAGTCTGCCAGGCGAATCCGCCAGCGATATTCAAAAGCGCGTCGAGGCCGCCGAAATGCGAATCGACGCGCGCGAAGGCGGCCCGCGCCGCTTCAGCGTCGGCAAGATCGACGCCGCCGAGGACCAGCGTGCGCGCCTCGTCCGCGTGCTGCTCGCCGAGCCGCGCTTCGCTCACGTCCACCTGCGCGACCAAAGCCCCCTGCTCCAGAGCGCGCCCGACGACCGCCCGGCCGAGGGAGCCAAAGGCGCCGGTGACGACGACGATTCTCTTGTCCATGGGGCCTCCCCGCCTCGCGCTGGAATAAGGATTCGCGCGCCAGAGTGGTCGCATCGGCGCGGCTTGGCAAGGCCGCCGTGCAAAAGCGCGTAACGCAAAGACGGATTCGAAACGCCTGCGACAGAGGCTCCAAAAACCGACGTCGTCAGGCAGAATTGTTTTTTTAATCGCATCGGGGCCTAATCGCGCGCCCTTTCGGAGATTCAGATGTTCGCGCTTTTGGCCCAGAAACGTTTCGCGCCTTTGTTCTGGACGCAGTTCCTGTCCGCCTTCAATGACAATTTCCTGAAAAACGCGCTGATTTTCCTGATCATGTACAAATTGTCGGGGCCCCATGCGGAATCTCTGATCACGCTCGCCGGCGCCATCTTCATCCTGCCCTTCTTCATCCTGTCCGGCCTCGGCGGCGAAATGGCCGACCGCTACGACAAGGCGATGATCGCGCGGCGGCTCAAGCTCGTCGAAATCTTCGCCGCCTTCGTCGCGGTCGCGGGCTTTGCCCTGCAATCCGTACCGGTTCTCTTCGTCGCGCTCGCCTTGTTCGGGATCATCTCGACCCTGTTCGGCCCGATCAAATATGGCATCCTGCCGGACCATCTCCAGAAATCCGAACTTCCCGCCGGCAATGCGCTGATCGAAGGCGCGACCTTCATCGCCATTTTGCTCGGCACGATCGCGGGGGGCCTCGCCTCGCGCGAGGGCGGCGACCCCGCGCAGATCTCGACGGCTATGCTGGTCATTGCGCTCGCCTGCTACGGCGCCAGCCGCTTCATCCCCGGAACCGGCGCCGAGGCGCCGGACCTGAATATCGACCGCAACATCTTCCGCTCGACGAAAAACCTCCTGCTCGACCTCTGGGCCGACAAGCGGCTTTGGCGCGCCGGCGTCATGGTCAGCCTGTTCTGGATGTTCGGCGCCGTCGCCCTTTCCGTCCTGCCGCCGATGATCAAGATGCGGATGGGCGGCGAAGAGATGGTGGTGAGCCTCTATCTCAGCGTCTTCGCCATATCGGTGGCGATTGGCTCGGGGCTCGGCTCCTTCCTGTGCAGCGGCCGCATCGTCCTGCTTCCGGCGCCTGTGGCGACCCTTGCTCTCGGCTTTTTCGCGGCGGAACTGGCTCTCGCCCTCCATTCCATGCCCCCCGCGACCGAACAGCTTGCGGTCGGCGCCTTTTTCAGCCAGCCGGCCGCCTGGCGCGTCGGCCTCGACCTCGCCGGCATGGCGCTCGCCGGCGGCGTCCTGGCGGTGCCGAGCTTTGCCGCGGCCCAGGCCTGGGCGCCGGTCGAGCGCCGCGCGCGCATCGTCGCCGCGATCAATGTCCTCAACTCGGCCTTCATGGTCGTCGGGGGCGTGACGGTCGCGCTGCTCCAGGCCCGGGGACTCGGGCTCGACGGCGTCTTCGCCCTGATCGCCGGCGTCGCCGTGGTCAGCGCGCTGTGGATGTTCGCCCGCCTGCCGACCAGCCCGGCGCGCGATTTCCTCTCCATCCTGTTCCTGGCCTTCTACCGGCTGGAGGTGAAGGGCCGCGACAATATCGCCAAGGCTGGGCCGAACGCGGTGATCGCGCTCAATCACGTCTCTTTCCTCGACGCCGCCTTGGCCCTGTCGCTGCTCGACCACGATCCGATCTTCGCCATCGATTCCGGCATCGCGCAACGCTGGTGGGTCAAGCCTTTCCTGCGCCTCGTCCGCGCCTATCCGCTCGACCCGACCAAGCCGATGGCGACCCGCGGCCTGATCCATGCGGTGCGCAACGGCGAGACGCTGATCATCTTTCCCGAAGGGCGGCTCACCGTCACCGGATCGCTGATGAAGGTCTATGACGGCGCCGGGATGATCGCCGAGAAATCGGGCCGCAAGATCGTGCCGGTGCGGATCGAAGGCCTCGAAGCCTCGATCTTTTCCCGCCTGTCGCGCGAACAGGCGCCGCGCCGTTTCTTCAACAAGGTCAAGGTGACGGTGCTCGAACCCGTAGAGCTGAAAGTGGACGATTCCCTTCTCGGCAAGGCGCGGCGTCAGGCGGCTGGTGCGGCGCTCTACCAGATCATGTCCGACCTTTATTTCCGCACCGCCGATGTCGACCGGACCATTTTCCAGGCTGTGGCGCAGGCGGCGCGGAAAAACGGCATGGGCCGCGTCGCGCTGCAAGACCCGACCTCCCCGGCCCTCACCTATCGCAAGCTGCTGATCGGCGCGCGGCTGCTCGGCGAAAAACTCGGCGACCTTGCGCCGGAAGGCCACGCCATCGGGCTG
>JAKANG010000272.1 GCA_021812505.1 Pseudomonadota bacterium | reverse complement strand
GAACTGTCGCGCGGCGGCATGACAACCAAGATCGAGGCGGGAAAAATCGCCACCGCCGGCGGCGCCCATATGGTCATCGCCGACGGCCAGAAATCCAACCCCGTCGGGCGGATCGCACGAGGGGAGCCCTGCACCTGGTTCCTCACGCCCTCGACGCCGGTCACGGCGCGGAAAAAATGGATCGCCGGCTCCCTCGCGCCACTGGGCGTGCTGACCATCGACGACGGCGCCGCGCGGGCGATCGTCGCCGGCGCCAGCCTGCTGCCGGCGGGGGTCAAGACGGTGGAGGGCGATTTCGCGCGCGGCGATTGCGTGATCATCCGCAATCTCCAGAATGGTGAGATCGGGCGTGGGTTGGTCGGCTATGACGCGCCCCACGCCCAGAAAATCATCGGCCGCAATTCGCGCGACATCGCCGCGATCCTCGGCACGGAAGGCCGGGCGGAAATGATCCACCGCGACGACATGGTTTTGGGGCGCGAGCTTGCCGAGGGGAAGTGAATTCGGCTCGGTCGGTTCGTTTCAGAAATAACGGATGGCGCCCAGCGAAAGAATGTTTCCCCAGCCTTTGTCCCACAGCCTGAAGCCTGTGACCTGAACGCCATTGGCATAGGCCGGGGTTTCAAGCGTCACTTTGGGAAAGGCGAAATATTTATAGTCGAGTTGCAGCGACCAGTTGCGCGTCAGCCGGTATTCGAAGCCGCCGCCGGCGGTCAGGCCGGTTCGCGTCTGGTTGAGCGAATTGGCGCTATAGACTCTGGCGCTGCGGCGGGGCGGCAGGTCCGATTGGCGAAAACCCCAACGCCCGCTCGGCATGCTGCCGGTGACGCTCGTATCCATGCTCAAGCCGCTCGCGACGAGGCCGGCAGTGAAATATGGCAGGAAATTGTCGGAGACTTCGTAGCCGAAGCGGCCGACGACGGTGGAAAAGAAACTGGCGGAGACATGATTGGCCGCCTGAAATTGCGCGGGCGCGCCCAAACCGCGAGAACCACCACGACCAAAACCCGAACCCGAACTGGCGGGCGCTGGCGTCCATTGGTAAAAGCTCTCGGACGAATCCGGGCGCCAGAAGGCGTCGATCCGGGGCCCGAAAACGAAGCGGCCGACCTGATAGGAATAGCCAAGTTCTAAGCCGCCAAGGCCAAGGGTCTTTTCGGCAAGGAAATTGGCGCCGGCGAAGCCGCCGAGGTAGAGGCCGGCCCCGGTCGTGGCTGGCGCCGCGACGGGGAAGGGCGGACCTGCAAGGTCAGCCGGATCCGGCGACAGCCCTCGTGGGAAAGGCCGGCTAGCGGAAATGCCGCAGGTAATAGCCTTCGAACACACCCTTCAGCCAATGGAAGATTCGCAGTTTGGGGCTGACGAAATTGAACTTTTCCGAGCGATAGACCAGCACGCCGGCGTCGAGCATATCGACGATGCAGATCAGCTCCGCCTTGAACGCGGCGTTGGGTTCGCGCCGGCTTAAGGTTGCGTCGATATTGGCGGCGGCGGCGGCGGCCTGCAAATCGGCCTGATGGGCCTGTTTCGCCATCCAGTCCGGGCCGGGGAACGAGCCACTGTCGCCGACGACCCAGACATTCTCAGAATCTTTTGCGCGGCATTGCGCATCGGCCAGGACCATGCCGCCGGGCGACAGCGGGAGGCCCGATTTTTCCAGCCAGGCCGGTCCGGTGAGGCCGGGCATGAACAGGATCAAGTCGGCCTTGATCTCGCCGCCCTCGGTGACGACCTTGCCGGGCTCGAAACGCGCCATCTTGTTCCCCAGATGGGTCTTGATGTCGCGCGACTTCATCTCGGCCAGCAGGCCGTCCACCGCTCGCTCGCCGAGGCGGGCGCCGGGGCGGGGCGCGGGGCTGAAAAAGGTGATGTCGAAGCGCGCGCGGCGGCCGGATTTGCGCAGCAGCGAGTCGATGATGAACAGATATTCGAACATCGGCCCGCCTCGCATCGAGCCTTGTTCGTTGGGGTTGGTGGCGAAGCCGATGGCGATCGAGCCGCCGTCCATTTTCGACAGCCGGCGTTCGATTTCCTCGGCGACGGCGAGGCCTTCGCAGGGAACCAGGGCGTTTTCGATCCCCGGCAATTTGCGGATGAACCGGCCGCCGGTGGCGATGACCAGATGATCGTTGGGAAAATCGCCGGCGTCGGTGTGGACGACGCGCCCGCCCTCACCGAGGCCGGTCACCGAGGCGCGCACGAATTTGGCCCGGTGTTTGGCGAAGAAATGCGCGAGCGGGATCCTGAGTTCCTCGGCGCGGCGCAGATGGGCCGGGATCCAGATCGAACTCGGCAGATAGTGCATCTCGTCCTGCGGCGCGATGACGGTGATTTCGGCATCGACCTTGCGGCGGCGCAATTCGCGCAATGTGGTGAGCGCGCCAAATCCGGCGCCGAGAATGGTGATCCTGGTCAAAACGCTGATCCTGCTGTGGTGAAGGCGTCGGCTGGCCTTTCGGCCGCGGTCGCCTTGCTGGAGCGATCATCGCATGAAAATATGTCCGTGGTATAGACGCCGCGGCAAAGGGGTTCGCGCGGCGCTTGCGGTCTGCTAAAGGACGGCTCTCGATTTCACTAAGACGAAGATGCGCGGACATTGGCGATGGACAGCCTGAATGTGGCGCCCGGCGGGGCCGCCGATCTCGAAAACGCCCTGCTGGCGATCGGACGCGAGGCGCGCAAGGCCGCGCGCGTGCTGGCGCTCGCCTCGCCGGAGCAGAAGAACCATGCCCTGCGCGCGGCGGGAAAAATTCTGCTCGCGCGCCAGCCGGAACTGCTCGAAGCCAATGCGCTCGACATGGCCAAGGCCCGAGGCAAAAACCTCGCCGCCGCCATGCTCGACCGCCTGATGCTCGACGACAAGCGCATCGCCGCGATCGCCCGGAGTCTCGAAGAGATCGCCGGCCTGCCGGACCCCGTCGGCCGGCTGCTGGAGACGTTCGAGCGGCCCAACGGGTTGCGGATCGAGCGCGTCTCGACGCCGCTCGGCGTGGTCGGGGTGATTTTCGAGAGCCGGCCCAATGTCACCGCCGACGCCGGCGGGCTTTGCCTCAAGGCCGGAAACGCCGCCATCCTGCGCGCCGGCTCGGAGAGTTTTCATTCCGCGCGGCTGATCCATTCCTGCCTGGTCGGCGGCCTTCGCGAGGCGGGTCTCCCCGAGACGAGCATCCAGCTCATACCCACCCGCGACCGCGCCGCGGTCGGCGCCATGCTGGCGGGCCTCGGCGGCGCGATCGACGTGATCGTGCCGCGCGGCGGCAAAAGCCTTGTCGCGAGGGTGCAGGCCGAGGCGCGGGTGCCGGTGTTCGCCCATCTCGAAGGCGTCGTGCATGTCTATGTGGACGCCGAGGCCGATCTCGAAAAGGCCAAGAAAATCCTGCTCAACGCGAAGATGCGCCGCACCGGCATCTGCGGCGCGGCGGAGACTCTGCTGGTCGATCGCGCCGGGGCGGAGCGCCTGCTTGCGCCTTTGGTGCGGCTGATGCTCGACGCGCAATGCGAGGTGCGCGGCGACGAGGCGGCGCAAAAGGCCGACCCGCGCGTCGTCGCGGCGGAGGAGGAGGATTGGCGCGCCGAATATCTCGACGCGATCATCGCCGCGAAACTGGTGGATGGGGTTCAGGGCGCGATCGACCATATCGAGACCTATGGCTCGCATCACACCGATTGCATCGTCACCGAAAACGCTCAAAAAGCCGAAAAATTCCTGCGCGAGGTGGATTCGGCGATCGTGATCCACAACGCCTCGACCCAGTTCGCCGACGGCGGCGAATTCGGTTTTGGCGCGGAGATCGGGATTGCGACGGGCCGTATGCATGCGCGCGGGCCGGTCGGGGTGGCGCAACTCACCTCGTTCAAAT
>JAKANG010000271.1 GCA_021812505.1 Pseudomonadota bacterium | reverse complement strand
TGTTGATGACCCTCGACCATTGGCTTGCGCGATTCTTCGGCGCGGGCCGGCGCGCCGACCGTGCGGCGCCCCTTGCGCAGCGCGCCTCTTTCGGCCTCGACGGCGTGGAAATGCGCCAGATCGACGGCGATTTCGACATGCTGGAATGGGACGATGACGCGGGACATTCGCCCTATCGCCCCTATATTCGCCGGCCCCGCGCAGTCCTGCTCGACCCCGCCCCCGCCGCCAAACCCGCGCCTTATGCTCCCCCGCCAACCGCCTCCCCGTTCGAAGGCGAACGCGCCCGGCTTGACGCCGAGGCGGCCCTGAAATCCCGGGCGATTCTCGCCGCCGTCCAGCAGGCCTGGGCGCCGGAGCCTGAGCCCGCGCCGCGGTTTCAATCCGATATCGTCGCCGAATCGGCGTGCGAACCCGGCGCGCCGCAATTCTTCCGCGCCGACCGCCCCAATGTCCGGTTTACCCGCACGCCGGAAGCCTCGATCGCCCGCCGCAAGGCCGAGGAGGAGGCCCAGCGCCGCGCAGCCGAGGAGGAAGCCCGCCGCGTTGACGAGGAAGCCCGGCTCAAGGCGGAGGAAACCGCGCGCCGGTTGGAGGAGGCCCGCCTCGCCCAAGCCCACGCCCTGCCCCCCCACGCCATGAATGACGCGCCCGACGACATGAACGCCAAAGCCAAGCCGCGGGTGCGCTTCGCCCGCACGCCCGACCGCCCCCTTCCCGAACGTCGCAGCGACGCGCCGGCGCCGGCGCGCGAGGCGCCGCGAGCGGAAAATCCGCCGGCGCCCCGCCCCGCTTTCGGCGCCTTCACCAGCATGGGCGCGCGTTTCTCCTTCAGCGTCGGCTTCGGCGGGCTGGCGACGCGCCCCGCGCCGACGCCCGCGCCGGTCGAGCCGATGCCCTTGGCGGCGGCGGAAAAGCCGGCGAAAATGCGCCTTCGGGTCAAGGCGGTCGCCACGCCGAGCGAGCCGGAGCCCGATCCGGTCCCCGTGGCGGCGCCGGCCCCGGCCCCCGAGCCTGCCCGCGTCGTCAAGCGCGCGAAACCCCCCGCCGGCGGCTTCCTGCAAAGACTCGACGCTCCCGCCGCCGAATACGAGCCTTTCGCGCTCGACACGCTGGCGCCGCCTTCGCATCGCCACGAGGAGAACCAGCCGGACGACGAACTGGAGGTCAACGCCGACGCGTTGGAAAAAACTCTCGAAGATTTCGGCGTGCGCGGCGATGTCCTGAACGCACACCCCGGCCCTGTTGTGACGCTTTACGAATTCGAGCCTGCGCCGGGGATCAAGTCGTCGCGGGTGATTGGGCTGGCGGACGACATCGCGCGGTCGATGTCGGCGGTTTCGGCCCGCGTCGCGGTGGTGCCGGGGCGCAACGCCATCGGGATCGAACTGCCCAACCCGCGCCGCGAAACCGTCTATCTGCGCGAACTGCTCGCCTCGCCCGATTTCGTGGAGACCCGCCACAAGCTCGCCATCGCGCTGGGAAAAACCATCGGCGGCGAGCCGGTCATCGTCGATCTCGCCAGAATGCCCCATCTGCTGGTCGCCGGCACCACCGGTTCGGGCAAGTCGGTCGCCATCAACACCATGATCCTGTCGCTCTTGTACCGGCTCAAGCCCCAGGACTGCCGCCTGATCATGGTCGATCCCAAAATGCTCGAGCTCTCCGTCTATGACGGCGTCCCGCACCTCCTGACCCCCGTCGTCACCGACCCCAAAAAGGCGGTCGTCGCCCTCAAATGGGCGGTGCGCGAGATGGAGGACCGCTACAAGAAAATGTCCAAGCTCGGCGTGCGCAACATCGACGGTTTCAACGCCCGCGTGACAGAGGCCCGTGAGAAAGGGGAAACCATCTCGCGCACCGTCCAGACCGGCTTCGACCGCGAGACCGGCGAGGCGATCTACGAGCAGGAGCAGATGGACCTTTCCGTCCTGCCCTATATCGTGGTCATCGTCGATGAAATGGCCGACCTGATGATGGTCGCCGGCAAGGAGATCGAAGGCGCGATCCAGCGCCTGGCGCAGATGGCGCGCGCCGCCGGCATCCATCTGATCATGGCGACCCAGCGCCCCTCGGTCGATGTCATCACCGGCACGATCAAGGCCAATTTCCCCACCCGCATCTCGTTCCAGGTGACGTCGAAGATCGACAGCCGCACCATTTTGGGCGAGATGGGCGCGGAGCAGCTCTTGGGCCAGGGCGACATGCTCTACATGGCCGGCGGCGGACGGATTTCCCGCGTGCACGGGCCGTTCGTCTCGGACGCCGAGGTGGAGAAGGTGGTGGCGCATCTCAAGATGCAGGGCCAGCCGGAATATCTCGACGCGGTGACGGTCGAGGACGAAGCCGACGACGACGAGGCGGAGGCCGCGGGCTACGCCAGCGACGACGAAGGCGGCGACCTTTACGACCGCGCGGTAGGAATCGTGCTGCGCGACAAGAAATGCTCGACTTCTTATGTCCAGCGCCGCCTCTCGATCGGCTACAACAAGGCGGCGAGCCTCGTCGAGCGCATGGAAAAGGAAGGCGTCGTCGGCCCCGCCAACCACGCCGGCAAACGCCAGATCCTCGTCGGCGGCGGAATCGACCGAGGCGCCTTCGACGGGGAGTGACATTTCCCAATCGCGCCATATGTTCGCTCTATTAGGGCGCCACGCAGTCCGCGGGCGCCGAATAATTTCGGTCTCGCGCCTGGACGCCCTGTAGGGAGCTGCAATGTCACGCGAATTTCAACCCCGCAAAAAAACGCCGATGATGCGGGGGATCATGGCTTGTCTGATTGGCGCGTTCTCCCTCGCTTCAATAGATGTCGCCCTGGCGCAAAAACCCCCCAAGCCAGGCGACAACAGCGCGAAAGCAGCGCCTGATGCGATTGCCGCGCAAAACGCCCCGCTCAATCCGCAGGTCGCCATCCACATGGCCGACGATTATTTCAACACCGCGCGCGTGATGACCGCGGATTTCGTCCAGGTCGGCGCGGACGGCCGGCGCTCGGAGGGAAAATTATATGTCGTGAAACCGGGCCGGTTGCGCTTCGAATACGCCCTGCCCGCGACCATGGAAATCATAGCGGACGGCGTCTCGGTCGCCATACGCGATCGCAAGCTGAAGTCTCAGCAACTTTATTTCATTAGCCAAACCCCTCTGAAGTTCCTGCTTCAGGACAAGATCAACCTGGCAAAAGACGTCAAAGTGACCAATGTTTCCTCGACCGGTAAATCAGTGATCATCACGATCGAAGACAAATCTACTTTTGGCGGTACATCGACGATCAAACTGGATTTTGATCGCAAGGATTTTACATTGCAGAAATGGGAAGTGACCGATCCTCAGGGTTATGACACCCTGGTGAGCCTCCACAATATTGACCTCGCCACAGTCCCGGATCTCAAGCTGTTCCGGATTCCGCCGACCAGCCTCTGGCCCTCCCTCAATTAACCCGCATTTCGCCTCAAGCCGCTTGATTCGCGCGACCGGATCGGTTTAGCCACGCTCCGACGCCCCATCCTTCCAACCCCGGCCACCCCTTTGCACTTGAAGATCACCACCTGGAACATCAATTCCGTTCGCCTGCGCTTTCCTCAGGTCGCCGCGTTTCTTCAGACGCATCAACCGGACGTTCTCTGCCTTCAGGAGACCAAATGCCGGGACAGCGAATTTCCGGGCTCCGATTTCCGCAAGCTTGGTTACGAACATCTCGCGATCAACGGGCAGAAGGGCTACCACGGCGTCGCGATCGCCTCGCGCGCGCCGCTTCACGAGGTGGAACGCAGAGATTTTTGCGATATCGGCGACGCCCGACACATTTCGGCGACGGTTTCAGTCGGGGACAAGCCAATTCGCATCAACAATTTCTATGTTCCCGCGGGCGGGGACGAACCG
>JAKANG010000270.1 GCA_021812505.1 Pseudomonadota bacterium | reverse complement strand
TCCAGGGCTATGAACTCGCGCTGCTGCGCCTCGCCCGTCTGATCGACGCCCAAAGGTGAGGCTTGTGAGGCTTTTACGCCGATGCGCGTAAAACCGAAATTTCTGAAGTATTTTTTCGGCCATCACATCCTCAACGGCGTCGCCGTCGCCGTTTCGGTGCTGGCCGTCGGGCTCGCCGGCGTCGCGGTGCTCGGCTTCGCGCCGGGCATGGCGGCGGCGCTCGGCGCCCTTTGCGTTTCGATCGCGGATGCGTCCACGCCCTTTTCCGCGAAAATGCGCATCCTGCCGCTGGCGTGGGCCTGCGCCACGGTCGCGGCCTTCGCCACGGCCTTCGGGGGCGGGACGCCGCTTGTCGAAGGCGCTGTCGTCATCCTGACCGGATTCGCCGCCGGTCTCCTGATCGCGCTCGGGCGCTGGGCGATTTCGCTTTCCGTCCTCACCCTGATCTCGATGGTCTTCCCGCTCGGCGCGCCCGCCGCGACGCTCGACGGCCGGCTGCATTACGCGGCCATGGCGGCCTTCGGCGGCGGGCTCTATATTCCCGTGGCGCTGGCGCTCACCCGCATGTCCGACGCCTCGGGCCGCCGCATCACGCTCGCGGAGGTGCTGCGCGAATTCGCCGCCTTTTTGCGCCGCGTCGCCGGCTTTTATCGCCGCGACGCCGACGAGGGCGAGGTCTGCCTCAAAGTGGTCGAGCAGCAGGCCTCCTTCGCCGACCATCTCCAGACCGCGCGCAGCCTGATCATCTCCGCTTCCGACCGCGCCGAGGCGACGCGCCTGATCGCCGCGCTCGCCGCCGTCCTCGACGCGTTCGATGGAATGGTTTCGACGCTCGCCGACCACTCGCCCCTGCGGCTGGCCCAGGGTCCCGGAGCCGGCGCTTCCCTTGCTGCGCAAATGAACTTCCTGCTGCGCGAAACCGCGCGTGACCTCGACGCTCTGGCGCTCGAACTGGTCACGCGCGGCGAAAGTCTGACCTTCCCCGATCATACGGAGGAACTCGATCGATTTTCACGGACGATCGCGGCCCTGGAGGCGCGGCGCGCGGATCCGCAGGTTTTGCGCGCCGCGCGGCTCACCCGGGCGCGCGTCGGGTTGGCCCTGTCGAAGCTTGCGGGGTTGCCGGCGCTGATGGCGAGCGAGGAGGCCGCCGCAAAGGCGCTGGCGGGCGTGGACATGCGGGCCTTCGCGCCGCCGCTGCGGGTTTCGCTCGGCCCCATCAGGCGGGCGCTGCGCCTGTCGTCGCCGGTTTTTCGTCATGCCGTGCGGCTGTCGCTGGCGCTCGGCTGCGGTTTCGCCTTGACCGAGACGGTTCCGGGCTTGAAGCATGGGAACTGGATTCTCCTGACCATCGCGGTGATCATGCGCGCGAGCTACGCCGCGACCCGGCAGCGGCGCGACCAGCGGCTAGTCGGCACGCTGCTTGGCTGCGGCGCGGCCGGCGCCTTGTTGTGGACGGGCTCGACGGGTCTGTTGCTCGCGGCGCAAATTCTCGCCCTCGCCGTCGCCCATGCCTATGTGAAGATCGATTATCGCCTCACCTCCTTCGCCGCCTCGGTGATGGCGCTGCTCGGCCTCCATTTGCTCGACCCGACGCAGGCGCCTCTGGTCGGGGCGCGGCTCGTCGACACCGTCATCGGCGCCAGCGTCGCCTTCCTGTTCGCTTTCCTTCTGCCGCAATGGGAGCGGCAGAGCGCGCGCGCCCTCGCCGCGGGTTTTCTGCGCGCGCTCCGCGTCTATGCGGATCGCGCGCTGCGCTGGGACGCATCGGAACAGGAGTATCGCCTGGCGCGCAAGGATCTGATGGAGGCCTTTTCGGCGCTCGGCGAATCGGCGGCGCGGATGCGCGCCGATCCCAAAAGCCAGCGCGAAATCTGGCCGCATTACAGCGCGGTGATCGCCGCGGCCTATGTCGCCGCCGCCCAGATCGTCACCGTGCGCCTGATGATCCGCCAGCGCCGCGGCGAACTCGACGCGCCGGCGAGCCGCGCGCTGCTCGACGACACGCGTCGCGCGGCGCTGGCGGAGCTGGACATCGCCGGGCCGCGCGCGGAGCGCCGCCTGCCGCGACCGCCCGCCCATGCCGCGCCGGTTTTTCTTGCTTTGCTCCAGCGCTGCGACGAGGCCTTGCGCGAGGCGCGAAACGTGCGCCATCTGGTCGAGCAGGATTGGAGCGGCGCTCCGCGCTAAATCTCCCGGGCCGGAACGATGAAATGGATCGTCAGCGGCCGGCCGGCGATGGCGCCGCCAAGGCCGGGGGTGATGGGCGCCGGGAGGCAGGCGGCGAATTTCTCGGCGACGCTTTCCAGAAGATGGATTCGGGCGCCGGGGACGGCAGGGCGTTTGACATAAGTGACTTTTGGCTTGCCGAGCAGCGAGCCGTCGCGGCGGAGGCTGAAGGCGATGGTCAGCTCCTCGCCCGACTCGCCCGCAAAGCCCTTCATGCAGGCGCGGAAATATTCGCCCAATCCGCGCAGGTCGTTGACCGGCGCCGCGCCCGCCGCCGCCGCGAGGCTTGAGGCCAAAATGGCCGTCGCGGCGATGCGCGGGATTGCTTTCACGTTCCGCTCCCTTCACAAGGGATGCGAAAATTATCATCATCGATGCGCGCCCGCCACGGGCCCGATGACGAAACCGTTGCCGGATTGAGGGAGATTTCGCCGTGAGCCGCATGCGAATCATTGTCACGGGATTGACGGGCCAGGTCGTGAGCGGGCTGATCGAGCGCGCCCCGGCGGATGTCGAACTGATTGCGCTCGGCCGTCCGCGCCTCGACCTTTCGGTGCGCGAGGCGGTTCTGGCGGCGCTGCGCGCCACCCATTGCGACGCGATCGTCAACGCCGCCGCCTATACCGCGGTGGACAAGGCCGAAAGCGAGCCGGACGTCGCCATGCGGGTCAATGCCGACGGCGCCGGCTATGTCGCGGAAATCGCCGCCGAACTGAAAAAACCCCTGGTGCATGTCTCGACCGATTACGTCTTCGACGGCGCGCTCGACCGGCCGTATCGCGAGGACGACCCGACCGGCCCGACCAGCGCCTACGGCCGCTCCAAGCTCGTCGGCGAGCAAAAAATCGCGGAGATCCACGACAATCACGCCATTCTCCGCACCGCCTGGGTTTACAGCCCGTCGGGAGCCAATTTCGTCCGCACCATGCTTCGCCTCGGGCAAAGCCGCGACGAGGTCGGGGTGGTCGCCGATCAGTTCGGAAATCCCACCTCCGCGCTCGACATCGCCGACGCCGTTCTGACCATTTCCCGGCGGATGGTCGCCGATCACTCGCCGTCGCTGCGCGGCGTCTTCCATATGTCGGGGACGGGGGACGCCTCCTGGGCCGATTTCGCGGAAGCGATTTTCGCGGAGGGTGAAAAGTCCGGGCGGGCGCCGGTGCGGGTCAAAAGGATCGGCACGAAGGACTATCCCACGCCCGCGCCGCGCCCCGCCAATTCGCGGCTCGATTGCGGAAAGCTGCAACGGACTTACGGCGTCGCCCTGCCGCACTGGCGGGAGTCTTTGGCGCCTTGCGTCGCGCGGCTGCTGGCGGCCGAAGCCGCCACGCCAGCCGGCGTGTGAAACGGAGCGATTTCGCTTATCGCTTCTTGGGCGGGATCAGGTCGTTGATCGTCCCTTCGAAGAGTTCCGCCGCCATGCCGATGGTTTCCGAGAGCGTCGGGTGGGGATGGATGGTGAGGCCGATGTCTTCGGCGTCGGCCCCCATTTCGATGGCGAGCGCGGCTTCCGCGATCAGGTCGCCGGCGTTGGCCCCGACGATGCCGCAGCCGATCAGGCGTTTTGTTTCCTCGTCGAACAGCACCTTGGTCGCGCCCTCGTCGCGCCCGAGCGACAGCGCGCGTCCCGACGCCGCCCAGGGAAAAGTCGCCTTGCCGAAC
>JAKANG010000269.1 GCA_021812505.1 Pseudomonadota bacterium | reverse complement strand
TATCCGAACATGGCCGGCATTTGGATCGTCGGCGAGGACATGCCGCAGGAAAGCAATCGCGTCACCCTCAGCCCGACGGTCAAGGACAAGTTCGGCCTGCCAGTCGCCGACGTCCATTTCGACGATCATCCCAATGACGTCGCCATGCGCAGCCACGCCTATGGCCAGGGACAGAAGCTCTATGACGCGGTCGGCGCGGTCCGGACCCTCCCGACGCCGCCCTATCCCTCGACCCATAATCTCGGGACCAACCGCATGAGCGAGAAGGCAAGCGATGGCGTGGTCAACAAATGGGGCCAGAGCCACGACATCAGGAACCTGTTCGTGTCCGACGGCAGCCAGTTCACGACCGGCGGGGCGGAAAACCCGACTCTGACCATCGTGGCCCTGGCGATCCGGCAGGCCGAATATATCGCCGCGCAGATGAACGCTCGGGCGATCTGACCTGACGAACCAAAAAAAACGCCGGCCGTCGCGTGACGCCCGGCGCTTCGCATTTTCCGCGGCCTTTTTACGCCGCGCGGCGCTTTTCCATCATTTCGATGAAGCGCGCGAAGAGATAATGGCTGTCCTGCGGGCCGGGCGAGGCCTCGGGATGGTGCTGGACCGAGAAGGCCGGGCGGTCGGTCAAGGCGATGCCGCAATTCGAGCCGTCGAACAGGGACTTGTGGGTCTCGACCGCATTGGCCGGCAGGCTGGCCGGATCGACCGCGAAACCGTGGTTCATCGAGACGATTTCGACCTTGTGGGTGGTGAAATCCTTGACCGGATGATTGGCGCCGTGGTGGCCCTGGCGCATTTTCATCGTTTTGGCGCCGACGGCGAGGGCCATCATCTGGTGGCCCAGACAAATGCCGAAGGTCGGAATGCGGGCTTCAAGGATCTTGCGAATGGTCGGCACGGCATATTTGCCAGTTTCCGCCGGATCGCCGGGGCCGTTGGAGAGAAAGACGCCGTCGGGCTTGAGCGCGAGAATCTCTTCCGCGCTGGCCGTCGCCGGCACGACTTTCACGTCGCAGCCGGCTTCCGCCAGCAGGCGCAGGATGTTGCGCTTCACGCCGAAGTCCAGCGCCACGACCTTGTATCTGGTCCCGTCCTGAGCGCCATAGCCCGAGCCGAGCTTCCAGGTCGTTTCCGTCCAGCCGTAGTTTTTGGCGGCGGTGACGCCGGGCACGAGGTCCATTCCGTTGATCCCGGGCCAGGCCGCAGCTTCCTTCCTGAGCGCGTCGAGGTCGAAGACGCCGTCGGGATCATGGGCGATGACCGCATTGGGCATGCCCTTTTCGCGGATCAGGACGGTGAGGGCGCGGGTGTCGATTCCGGCGAGGCCGATGATCCCGCGCGCCTTGAGCCATTCGTCGAAACCCTTGCGGGCGCGGAAATTCGAAGGCGCGGTCACGGGGGACTGGACGATCGCCCCGCGCGCGCCCTGGACATGTTCGATATCGACGGTCTCGACGTCCTCGTCATTGGCGCCGACATTGCCGATGTGGGGAAAGGTGAAGGTGACGATCTGTCCGGCATAGGATGGGTCGGTCAGGATTTCCTGATAACCGGTCATCGCCGTGTTGAAACAGACCTCGCCAACGGCCTTGCCGGTCGCGCCGAAGCCGACGCCTTCGATCACCGTTCCGTCCGCCATGACCAGCAAGGCGGTGGGCTTGGGCTTTGCCCAACCCTGTTCTTTGGCTTGATCCTGCATCCTGACCACTCTAGAGATTTGCGCGGATGAGCCGCCTCCGGCGGGCCCTCGACCGCTTGCATTTAAGAGGGTTGTTTTCCGCGCGCAAGTTTTGTGAGCAATTTGGCGGGCGGAGATGGAACAGGAAGAGATCATGCTGCGCGAACAATTCACTTCCGAGCTCAAACTGGCCATGAAGGCGGGCGAAAAGCGCCGCGTCGAGACCATTCGCATGATCTCCGCCGCGCTCAAGGACAAGGACATCGAGGCGCGCGGCGCCGGCAAGGAGGTCGGCGAGGACGACATCCTCGCCCTGCTGCAGAAGCTGGTGAAGAGCCGGCAGGAATCGGCGGAAATCTACGACAAGAACGCTCGCCCCGAACTCGCCGCCCAGGAGCGCGAGGAAATCGCGATCATCTCCGGCTTCCTGCCGCAGCCGATGAGCGAGGCGGAAGTCGCCGCCGCGATCCAGGCCGCGATCGCCGAGACCGCGGCATCCTCGATCAAGGACATGGGCAAGGTCATCGCCGAGCTGAAGGCGCGCCACGCCGGCAAAATGGATTTCGCCAAGGTCAGCGGCCTGGTCAAGGCGGCGCTTGCCGGATAATTCGCCTCGGGTCCTTAACCGTCCGGCAGGTCTTGCCGTCTAGGCTCCGTCCGCGCGTTCGGCGCGGGAGAGCGTGGCGAAAATGGAGCAGATCGCGAAACTGGCCGTTGTGGTGGGGCTCTCGGCCCTGCTTTTCGTCGCGGCCGTGCAGAACCACTGGTTCGCTCGCGGCGCCGACCGCCTCCAGGCCGTTCCCGCGCCGCGCGGGGCCGAGGCCGTCGCCCCGCAAGGGCCGCGCGCCTCCGCCATGGCGTCCGCCGCCCACTTCGGTTTCGGCGTCGTCGAGCTTGAGCCGGACCGCAATGCGCAATACCGCACCGATGTCGAGATCGACGGCGCCCGCATCCAGGCTTTGGTGGACACCGGCGCAACCTATGTCGTTCTGAGCGCGGAAGACGCGCGCGCGCTCAATATCGATCCGCCGGTCTCGGCTTACACGGTTCAGGCCCACACCGCCAACGGAACGGCGCTGCTCGCGCTCACCCGGCTGCGCGAGGTCAGGGTCGGCGAAATCACGGTTTCAGATGTCGAGGCTCTTGTCGCCAAGCCCGGTCAGACATCCGTCAGCCTGCTCGGCATGAGCTTCCTGAAAAAACTCGCCAGCTTTCAGGTCGCCGACGGGCGCTTCATGATGAAGCAATAAAAAAGGCGGCCGCCGGGCCGCCTTTCTGTCTCGAAACCTTCCCGTCTCACTTCTTGCCGAAGGAGAGGCCGCCGAAGCGCGAGTTGAAGCGCGAGAGGCGGCCGCCGCGGTCGAGCAGCTGCTGCGAGCCGCCGGTCCAGGCCGGATGGGTCGTGGGATCAATGTCGAGATTGAGGGTGTCGCCTTCCTTGCCCAAGGTCGAGCGGGTCAGGAATTCGGTCCCGTTGGTCATGACGACCTTGATCGTGTGGTAATCGGGATGGATATCGGACTTCATGGTTTCAACCCCGCGGCTTCCGTGACGGATCGCCGCCTTGGAGCCCAAAAATGAAGCGCCTCACGGCGCCGGAAACGTGGAAGGACGCCTCTTATACCAGAGCGCCGAAGAGAGCAAGACGGATCGGGCGATTGGTCGCGCCCAAAATCTTTCCCCTTTCCGCCGCGCCGCCCTATATAGGCGGGATGACCGACGCTCCCAAAGCCAAATCCTCGCCGCGCGATTCGCTGAAATCCCTCGCGCCCATCCTGCCCTACGCCCGCCGCCGGCTCGGCTGGATCATGGCCGCGGTCGCCGCGCTGACCCTGGCTTCCGGCGCGACGCTGGTGATGCCGCTCGCGGTGCGCGGGATGATCGACCGCGGCTTTGCCGCCGATCACGCCGGTGTGGTCAATTCCTATTTTCTTGTCCTGATCGCCGTTGTCGCTCTTCTGGCGCTCGCCTCGGCCACCCGCTATTTCCTGGTCATGACGCTTGGCGAGCGCATCGTCGCCGACCTGCGCGAGGATGTCTTCGCCCACATGACCCGGCTCGATCCGGCCTTTTACGACACTGCCCAGACTGGCGAGTTGGTGTCGCGCCTGACCGCCGACACCACCCAGATCAAGGCGGCCTTCGGCTCCTCGGCCTCCGTCGCCCTGCGCAATCTGTTCATGTTCGTCGGAGCGATCGGGCTGATGGTCT
>JAKANG010000268.1 GCA_021812505.1 Pseudomonadota bacterium | reverse complement strand
CTATTTCAGCCGGCTGGCCGGGACTGGCGTGGCGGAGATTTTCACGCTCTGAGTCCCCCGCGTGGAGCGCGACCGCGCTGCGCCGCTCCGCCGGCGCCGCGCGGCGTCCGCCGCCGCGCTGGCCAGCCGCTTGGGAGAGGCGGACGATTCCAGGATGGGGGAGAATTGCGGATCGGACAATTCGCTTGAACCGCGCGCGGAATGACAGCATATGTCCGCGGTCCGCTCGTTCCCTGGCGCTGACAATCGCCCTGCGTTGCGATTGAGCCGGCGGCCGGACAGCAAAGAGACCATCGTCATGACGAAATCCGCAAATCTCGAGACGATCGCGGCCGCCTATGGCGTCGCCGCCGATCCGGCGTTCGGCGCCGTCACGCCGCCGATCGTGCTTTCCAGCACGTTCACTTTCGCCGGCTTCGACCAGCCCCGCGCCCACGATTACAGCCGCGGGGCCAATCCGACGCGGCAAATGCTGGCGGAGGCGCTGGCCCGGCTGGAAAGGGGCGCGGGCGCCGTCGTGACCGCGACCGGCATGGCCGCGATCGATCTTGTCTTGTCGATCCTGAGGCCGGGCGATCTGGTTGTCGCGCCGCACGATTGCTACGGCGGCACATATCGCCTGCTCGCGGCGCGGAGCGAACGCGGACATTTCGATGTCGCGTTCGTGGAACTGGACGACGATGAGGCGCTGGCCTCGGCCTTGCGGCGTCGGCCAACCCTGGTTCTGATCGAGACGCCGAGCAATCCATTGATGCGCGTCTATGATATTCGCGCCATCGCCGCGCAGGCGCATGGCTGGGGCGCAAAGGTCGCGGTGGACAACACCTTCCTTTCGCCGGCCCTGCAGCAACCGCTCGCCTTGGGCGCTGATTTCGTCATCCATTCCACCACCAAATATCTGAATGGCCATTCGGACGTCGTCGGCGGCGCGGTCGTGGCGGCCAGCGAAACCGACGCAGAAACGCTCTCCGCCTGGGCCAACATCGCCGGGGTGACCGGCGCGCCCTTCGACAGCTATCTGACGCTGCGCGGCTTGCGCACCCTGTTTCCGCGAATCCGCCAGCAGCAGGCCAACGCGGACTCCGTCGCCCGCTTTCTCGAACGCCGTCCCGAAGTCGCCGCCGTCCATTATCCCGGTCTGGCGTCGCACCCGGGCCATTCCGTCGCGAAGCGGCAGCAATCCGGTTTCGGCGCCATGCTCAGCTTCGAATTGACCGGCGGCGCCGAGGCCGTACGCCGATTCGTCGGCGCGGCGCAGGTCTTCACGCTGGCCGAATCCCTTGGCGGCGTCGAAAGCCTCATCGCCCATCCGCCGACGATGACCCATGTCAACATGACGGCCGAAGCGCGGCAGGCCGCCGGCATCGGCGACGGACTCCTGAGGTTGTCGGTCGGCCTCGAAGCCGAAGCCGATCTCATCGCGGGCCTCGAAGCCGGTTTCGCCGCGTTGGGCGTTGCGCCAGGCGGAGCGGCTCCCGGCTAAAAGATGTATTTTTGCTATTGCTTTTTGCCTGCGGCGATATAAGATATATTTTAAATTCATCTTTTGTCGTTCTCGCGGAAGGAGCGGCGGTCATGACCCATGTGGTCACTGACAATTGCATCAAATGCAAATACATGGACTGCGTCGAGGTTTGCCCGGTCGACTGCTTCTATGTCGGCGAGAGCATGCTCGTCATTCACCCGGACGAATGCATCGACTGCGGCGTTTGCGAGCCCGAATGTCCAGCGGAGGCCATTTTTCCCGACACCGACGACGCAGCGACGCCGTTCTGGCTTGAATTGAACAAGACTTATGCCGAGCGCTGGCCGAACATCCTGCAAAAGCGCGAGCCGCCCGCCGACGCCAAGGAATGGGACGGCGCGCCAGACAAATTCGCCAGACACTTCAGCGACAAGCCGGGGTCCGAATGACGGCTGCTTCGTCCCTGTTTCGGGGCGCCGCAAGGAGGCGCGACGTCGCGGGCGCCTCCCGGTCATGAAACGCCGCGACCGCAAGCGAAAGAGGCCCGATATGCCGCAACCGAAACCCGCCCCGACCGTCGATCTCCGCACGCTCGCGCCGGCGCAACGGCATCGGAAAATTTTCGAGCTTACCGATGCGCTCGCCGTCGGCGAATCCTTCCTCCTCGTCAACGATCACGATCCGAAGCCATTGCATTATCAGCTCGAAGCCGAATGGCCCGGCCAGTTTTCCTGGGCTTATGTGGAGCGCGGGCCGGAGGTCTGGCGCGTCGAGATCGGTCGGGCGGCCAAGGCGGCGTGACCGGGCGGGCGGCGGCTTGGCTCTCCCCTCGGGAGCTGCCGCCTGCCTTTTTCCGGTCGGCATTTTCGGAGGTTGCGCGATGCCTGGCGCTTCGGTCGCACGCTGGTCGATGAGCTATTTCGCAGCGGCTTTGGCCTGCCTGCTCGCCGGCCTGGCCCTGATGGCCGCAGGCTTTGGCTATCCCAGCCAGCCGGCGCAGGCGCCGGACACGCTGGTTGTCGTGCATCTCGTCGCTCTTGGCTGGTTGAGCGCCCTGATGCTCGGCGCCTTGACGCAATTCGTCCCGGTGCTGGTTTCGCAAAAATTGTACAGCGACCGCGCGCCGCCAATCGTCCTTGCCTGCCACTTTCTCGGCCTCGCCGGTCTCCTCGGCGGCTTTGTAGGTCTTGGCCGGTCATGGCGGAGCAGCGTGTTCCTGCTGCCGGCGGGCGGACTTCTGCTTTCGCTCGGCTTTGCTCTCGCGATTCTCAACCTTGGCGCGACCCTGGCGCGCAACCGTCCGCTCGCGGCTCCGGCAAGGATTGTCGCGGCTGGGCTCGCCAGCCTCCCGATCGTCTTCGGCCTCGGCGTCGTCTTCACCCTCGCCCTCGGCGGCTGGGCCCCCGGCGCCGGCGCCGCGAGGCTCCTTGCCGACGATCTCTCCATCCACGCCGCCGCCGGGCTCGGGGGTTGGCTGACCTTGACCGCTTTTGGAGTCAGCTACCGCCTTCTGGCGATGTTCATGCTCGCTCCCGACGCCGGCGGGCGCCTGACAGAAGCCGTGTTCTGGCTGGGCGCCGGAGCGCTCATCATGCTTCTTCAAGCCGTCCCCGGCGCTTCGCCGCGCCTCATCCTCGCGCCGCGTGTCCTCGCCGTCGTCTTTGGTTCCGCCGCCGTGGCGATTTATCTTTGGGAGGTCGCCGGGCTTTTCCGCCAGAGAAAACGCCGCAAGCTCGAACTCAACTCGAAAATGTCCGCTGTCGCTTTGGCCTGGCTGGCGGTCGCGGCCATAGCCCTGCCGGCCTCGCTGGCCGCCGAGGCGCCGTCGCCCGCGCCCGAAACCCTTTTGTTCATCGCCGCCTTCGGCTGGCTGACCGGCCTCGGCCTCGCGATGCTTTACAAGATCGTCGCCTTTCTCACCTGGCTCGAATGCTACGGTCACTGGCTCGGCAAACGCCGGACGCCGCGCGTCCAGGACCTGGTCAGGGAGGAAAGGGCGCTGCCCTGGTTCGTTCTCTACCACGTCGCCGTCCTCTGCGGAGCGGCGGCCTTGATGCTGCAATGGGGCGTGGCTTTCCGGTTCGCGAGTCTGGCGATGCTCTGCGCCGCCGCCGCGATCGGCCTCGAAGTCCTGCGCATACGGCGTCTTGCGGCGGTCCCCGCCGAGCTCGCGCCGCCGGAAGGTCCGCCGCCTCTTTTGTTTTCCCGTTTGCGACCCACCAACGCCTGAGGAGTCTGGATATGAGCGCCGAGATTGTCTCGCTTGATTTACGGCCCGTCCTGCGCGCGGGAGGCGAGCCCATCGCCGACATCATGCGCGTGGTCAGCCGTCTGGAGCCCGGCCAGGGACTTCGACTGATGACGACCTTCAAGCCGGTCCCGTTGTTCGGCCTTCTCGACAAGAAGGGTTTTGACCACGCCGAATCCCAGTTGGCCGACGGCGA
>JAKANG010000267.1 GCA_021812505.1 Pseudomonadota bacterium | reverse complement strand
CACGGCGGTCGTCGGAGAGGGGACCAGCAACGCCGGATCGGTCACGTCGCCGCGCAGCCCCAGCCGGCGGGCGCGCCGCGCCTGGGCGGAGGTCGGATAGGGGGCGAGATCCGGCAGAGGGTGGGCCTGGCTTTTCCGGTTGGATTTCGGCTTCGGCTTGAAGGGGCGCGGCTTGCCATAATTGGCGGTGGCGGCTTCGGGCGACAGGGCGGTGGACCCGGGATCGACGGCGTCGGACAGGCGCGTCGCAGGAGCTTCGTCCGGCGCGAGCGGCGCGCCGTCGACGGAGGTCATGGGCGGCGCCGCGCCATTGGGGCCGTCCTCGTTCGAGGCGCGCAGGCCGGTGTCCTGGGCGAGCGCCGGAAGGGCGAGGGCCACGAAGCCCAAGCTCAAGCCAGCCAGGGCCGATGTGGCGAGGGCGCGCAAGACCGCGCGATCGCGACGCGATCGCGCGCAACCGAATTCGGCCTTGCGACGCAGTTCGACGGACAATTTCTGGCCCCACGGCGCGACGGCGAGGCGTCGCGCATGAAGCCAGCGTTATGGATTTATGGTTAATGGAGCCTTACCGGCTGCGCCGCTGAAGCGGCAAGCGTCGGATAATCGGTATAGCCCTCGGCGCCGCCGCCATAAAAGGTCTTGTTGTCCGGCGTATTGAGCGCGGCGTCGCGGCGCAGTCGCTCGACTAGGTCGGGATTGGCGATGAACGGCCGCCCGAAAGCGACGAGATCGGCGGCGCCGGCCTCGACCGCCTCGACCGCCATGTCCCGGCTGAAACCGTTATTGGCGATATAGGCGCCGCGAAAGGCCTTGCGCAATGCGGCGTAATCGAAGGGCGCGAAGTCTCGGGCGCCCTGGGTCGCGCCCTCGATCACATGAATATAGGCGAGCCGGCGGGCGTCGAGTTGCCGGACGAGATAGCCGAAAAGCGCCTGCGGATCGCTGTCGGCCACGTCATTGGCCGGGCTGACCGGCGCAAGCCGGATTCCGATCCGGTCCGACGGCCAGATCTTGGCGATCGCGTCCACGACTTCGAGAGTCAGCCGGCAGCGGTTCTCGATCGAGCCGCCATAGGAATCCGTGCGATGGTTGGTCGCGTCCTTCTGGAACTGATCGAGCAGATAGCCGTTGGCGGCGTGGATTTCGACCCCGTCGAAGCCGGCTTGCCTGGAGAGCCTGGCGGCGTGGACATAATCCGCGACGATTCCGGGGATTTCTTCAGCCTCCAGCGCGCGCGGCGGCGAGGTCTCGACGAATCCCTGCGCCGTAAACACCCGCGATTTCGCCTGGATCGCCGACGGCGCCACGGGCGCGGCGCCTCCCGCCTGCAGGTCGACATGGGAGATGCGGCCGACATGCCAGAGCTGGATGAAGATCTTTCCGCCGGCCTCGTGCACGGCGTCGGTGACGAGACGCCAGCCCCGCGCCTGCTCCTCGGTATAGACGCCGGGCGTCTGCAAATAGCCCTGCCCCTGCCGGGAAATCTGCGAGGCCTCGCTGACGATCAGGCCGGCGCTGGCGCGTTGACGGTAATATTCGACCATCAGTTCGTTGGCGGCGTCGGTCCCCGCCGTCGCCCGGGCGCGGGTCAGCGGCGCCATGACGACGCGATTGGCGAGGCGAAGGCCGCCGAGGTCGTAAGGCTGGAACAGTTTGGGCTCCGATTGCATCTGCGCGCTCCTGCTTTTCTTGTCGGAGCCGATTTAGAGACTGGGCGCGAGCGCTGCAATGGCCTCGGGGCGCCGGGGCGCGGCAAGGCCTTTCATGCAAAAATGAAAGTCACTCCGGCCCGAGCGCAGAGAGATAGAGGTCCAGGATTTCCTCTTCCTCGCGCCTTTTCGTTGCGTCCTGCTTGCGGATCGAGACGATTTTCCGCATGATTTTCACGTCATAGCCATTGCCCTTGGCCTCGGCGTAAACGTCCTTGATGTCGTCGGCGATCGCCTTTTTCTCCTCTTCGAGCCGCTCGATGCGCTCGATGAAGCTTTTCAGATGGCCGCCGTCCAGCGTGTTCGCGCCCATATCGTTCCCGCGGAATGTTAAGGTGGGAGGAAGACCCTGAATAGGCGCCGCGCGGCGCGGGCGTCAAGCGGGCGCCGGCGCGGCGTCGGTTCGGGAGCCATGAAATTCGACCCGCCGCGTCTCCGGCCGGGCGAGGATCGGCGGCAAAATGCGGGCGAGCCGCGCCGCCCAGGCCGCGCGTTGCTCGGGCGTTTGCAGCAGATCCTGGCGAATCTCGATCAGCGCGCCGGGCAAGCCGCGCCGGGTCGAATGTTCATACATGCTGTCGCCGCGCAAAGCCCCGTCATAGGGCTCATTGTCGCCGACGACGAGATTTTCTCCCCGCAGGGCCTCGATCAGCGGCAGGGCGAGGCGGGGGTCCTCGTCCCACAGCACGCCCACCTGCCAGGGCCGCGCACGGCCCTGGAAATGCGGGGTGAAGGAGTGGACCCCTATCAGAACCGGAACCTCGCCGCGCGCCAGAACCGCGTCGATCAGGCCGGCGCAGGCCTCACGATAGGGCCGCCAGAACGCCTCGACCCGGCGGGCGATTTCCTCCGCGCCGATTCGCGCATTGCCCGGGATGAGCGCGCCGTCGGAAATGCGCATGACCAGAGTGGGGTCGTCCTCGCCGCGATTCGGGTCGATCAGCAGACGCGAGAACATGGCGAGCGCGGCCGGGGCCCCGGTCAGGGCGGCGAGGCGGCGAACGACGGATTCGGCGCCGATGTCATAGGCGATGTGGCGGCGCAGCGATTCGCGCGACAGACCGAGATCGCCATAGGCCGGCGGCAAGGCGTTGCTGGCGTGGTCGCAAAAGAAGATCAGGCGCGCGCCCGCCGCGCCTTCGACGAGATCGAAAGGTCTGAACGCCGTCTCGGCGGCCGGCGGGGCGTCGGAAAGGATTTTCAAGGCGGACGACAAATTTCGAATTTTTGCGGCCTTTGTAATGTAATTCGCATCGACGCGGTCGGGCAATATCGTTAAAAGGCCTCTGCTCAAGCTGCGGGGTTCAAGAGTCAATCGCCACTTTCGGCTGAGGCGGAACGGGATCATGGCAAGGACAATCGGCATTTGCGCGCTGGCCGCCCTCTTCGCCCTGGGCGCGGCCCCGGCGCGCGCCGATTTCCGCGTCTGCAACAATTCCAGCGCCCGCGTCAGCGTCGCCATCGCTTACACCAATGGATCGCATTGGGTGAGCGAGGGCTGGTGGAACGTCAAGACCGAACATTGCGAGACTCTGCTGCGCGGCCCGCTCGCCGCGGAATATTACTACGCCTATGCGATGGACGAACGCGGCGGCGAGTGGAAAGGCAAAGCCTTCATGTGCACGCGAGACCGCGAATTCCGCATCGAGGGCCGCGAAAACTGTTTCCTGCGCGGCTATGACCGGACCGGCTTCTTCGAGGTCGACACCGGCAAGGACGCCCGGAACTGGACGGTTCAGCTGACCGATCCCAATCCGGCGCATTGAGCCCGCGACCAGATATATAGGAGTGAAGATGAGCAGGCGCCGCCGCCGTTGTAAAATCCTGGCCACGCTCGGTCCGGCCTCGAACGATCAGGCTTCGATCGAAAAGCTCTGGCGCGCCGGCGCCGATCTCTTCCGCATCAATATGAGCCACGCCGATCCGCAGGCCATGCGCGAGACCGTCGCCATGATCCGAGCGGTGGAAGAGCGAGTCGGCCGGCCGATCGGGATTCTGGTCGATCTGCAGGGTCCCAAACTGCGCGTCGGCTCTTTCGCCGGCGGCGGCGCCGATCTGATCGTGGGACAGAATTTCACCTTCGATTCGGACCCGACCCCGGGCGATTCCACCCGCGTCTGCCTGCCCCATCCGGAAATCCTTCTGGCGCTCGCGCCCGGCCACAACCTCCTGATCGACGACGGCAAATTGCGCCTGCACATCGTCGAGG
>JAKANG010000266.1 GCA_021812505.1 Pseudomonadota bacterium | reverse complement strand
CGTTGGCCGCCTAATCGGCGTCGAGCGCGTGCGGGAACGGCACGAGGATCGACGGCCGGCCGATCACCGCCAGCTCGGAAACGGTGGACGCCCCCGAGCGGCCAAGCACAAGGTGCGATTGCGCCATGCGCAGGGGCAAATCAGCGAAGAAGGGCGCTGCCTCGAAGGCGACCCCGAGGCGCCGATAGTCGTCCTCGACGCGCACGAGGTCCTCGCCGCGCGCCTGCTGGACAATGACGAGCCGCGCCCGCTGCTCGGGCGCCAAAAGGCCGACCGCCGCGGGAACGACATCGCTCATGATTCGCGCGCCCTGCGAGCCGCCGGTCACCAGCAGGCGCAGCCTGCCGTCGGCGAAATCGGGATAGGCCAGGCCCGCCGCCTCCAGCACCGCGGGACGGACCGGATTGCCGACCTGCGCGACGCGGTCGCGCAGGCCGTCGGGCAAGCCGTCGAGGGTCGGAAAGCCGCAGGCGATGATTTTCGCGCGCCGCGCCAGAAAGCGATTGGCGCGGCCCATGACCGCGTTCTGCTCATGCAGGACCAGCGGAATGCCGCGCAAGGACGCGGCCAAGGCCGGTGGCACGGTCGGATAGCCGCCGAAGGCGACGACGACGCGCGGCTTGATCCGGCCGAGCAGGCCATAGGCCTCGACGACGCCCTTGCCGAGCGTGAGCGCGGCGCGCGCCTTGGCGGCGAGGCCGCCGGAGGTCGGCGTGGCCGAGGCGATCTCGTGAATCGCCTCGGCGGGAAAATCGCCGCCATATTTCAGGGCGCGCTCGTCGGTGGCGAGGCGAACCCGCGCGCCGCGCGCGACCAGAGCATGCGAGAGGGCCTGCGCCGGAAAGAGATGGCCGCCGGTTCCCCCGGCGGCGACCAGAACGAGAGGCTCGGAGCTCATTCCGCGGGAACCCCCATCGGCGTCTCCGGCGGCGCTTCGAAAGTCTGGGCGTTGCGGTCGAACATGAGTTCCGATTTCGGTCGCTTGCGGGTGACGGCGAGCAGGAAGCCCACGGTGATCCCGAGCGAGATGAGCGAGGAGCCGCCATAGGAAATGAAAGGCAGGGTCATGCCCTTCGCCGGCATCAGGTGGAGATTGACCGCCATGTTGATCGAGGCCTGGATGCCGAAGAGGAGCGCGAGGCCTGCGGTCGCGAAGCGGCAGAACGGATCCTCGTTGTCCGCCGCCTTGAGCAGGGCCCGGAGCACAATGAAGGCGTAAAGCGCGACGATGCCCATGCAGAACAGGAGGCCGAATTCTTCGCCAGTGACCGCGAAGATGAAATCGGTGTGCGAGTCGGGCAGGATCTGTTTCAGCACGCCCTCGCCCGGCCCCTTGCCGAGCCAACCGCCGGAAAGGAAGCTGTCGAGCGCCGTGTCCACCTGGAACGTGTCGGCGATCCCGCCCGTCTGGCCCGGATCGAGGAAGTGCATGATGCGGGCGCGCACGTGGGGAACGAATTTATAGGCGAGCGTGACCGCCGAAACCGCGGAGACGCCGAGGCCGCCGATCCAGAACCAATGCAGGCCGGCCATGAAGAACATCACGCCCCAGACGAGCGAGATCAGCATGGTCTGGCCGAAGTCGGGCTGCAGGATCAGGGGCGCGACGGTTGCGGGAAAGAGCAGGATAGCCAGCCAGTTTCCCGGCACGTCGCGGCGCTTGCCGCCTTCCGAAATCGCCCAGGCGGCGAGCATCACGAAGGCAGGCTTGAGGAATTCGGACGGCTGGACGCCGAAGATCCAGCGCCGCGCGCCCTTGACCTCGTGGCCGAACAGCAGGGCCGCGAAAACCAGCGCCATCGAGAGGAGGTAGAAGATCAGCGCCGTGCGCCGGACATGGCGCGGCGACAGGAAGGACAGGCCCAGCATGATCAGGACCGTCGGGATCAGGAACTCGACCTGACGGTTGACGAAATGGAAGGTCGGCAGATGCAGGCGGTCGGCGACCGGCGGACTGCCGGCCATGACCAGGACGAGGCCCAGCACGATCAGGGCGCCGACGCCGGCGAGAAGCCAGCGGTCCACCGTCCACCACCAGTCGGCGATCGCCGAGCGTTCCGCGCGAGACATCATGTGAGCCTCCTTCGGCAGGCAGCGGCCCGCTCAGTTCAAAACAGGTCGCCCTGCGCCGCATTCGCGTCGAGCAAGGCCTTCGCCTGCTCGCGGAAGGCGTCGCCGCGCTTCTCGAAATTCGCAAACTGGTCGTAGGACGCGCAGGCCGGCGACAGCAGCACGACGGGCTCGGCCGCGGCGCTCGCGGCGGCGTCGCGCGCGGCCGCGGCTGCCGCGACATCGAGGGTTCCGCATTGCTCATAGGGCACACGGCCTTCGAGCGTCGCCGCGAAATCCGCCGCCGCCTCGCCGATCAGATAGGCCTTGGCGACCTTGCCGAACAGCGGGCGCAGCGACTCGATTCCACCGGCCTTGGCCCGGCCGCCGAGAATCCAGAAGATGTCGTCGAAGCTCAGCAGCGCCTTTTCCGTCGCGTCGGCGTTGGTCGCCTTGCTGTCGTTGACGAACAGGACGCGGCCCTTGCGGCCGACCTGCTCCATGCGATGGGCGAGGCCCGGGAAGGACCGCATGCCGAGGCCGATCTCGTCATGCGGCAGGCCGAGGCGCTCGCAGGCGGCGAAGGCGGCCGCCGCGTTCTGCCCATTATGGGCCCCGCGCAAGGCTGGCGCGCGTGAAAGATCGAACAGGTTCTCCTCCAGCGTCTTCAACCCCGGCAAGGCGAAGGCGCGGCGCAGCCTGCCCGCCTCGTAACCGACGCTGGCCAGCGCGTGGGGCCGGGTGTTGGAAATTCCGACGACGGAATGGCCGGCGCGCTTGAGATATTGGAAGATCGCCTCGCACCAGTCGTCGTCGCGCCCGACGATTCCGAAATCCGAACCCTCGATCAGGCGCTGCTTGATGGAGGCGTAATTTTCCATCGTCCCGTGGCGGTCGAGATGGTCTGGCGTCAGATTGAGGAGCACGCCGACGCTCGGGTCGAGCGAGGGCGCGAGGTCGATCTGGAAGCTCGAACATTCGATGACATAGACGCGATCCTGGACGCGCTCGGCGGAGAGCGGCTCCAGATCGAGGATCGGCGTGCCGATATTGCCGCCGAGCTGCACGTCGAACCCCGCCTCGCGCAGGATATGGGCGATGAGGGCCGTCGTCGTGCTCTTGCCGTTGGTCCCGGTGATGGCGACCATCGGCGCGCCCGGCGCGATCAGCGCGCGCTCACGGCAGAAAAGCTCGATGTCGCCGATGACCGGAACGCCGGCGGCGAGCGCCGCCGCCGCGCTCCAGTGCGGCTGGGGATGGGTCAGCGGCGCGCCGGGCGCGAGGACCAGCGCGGCGAAGCCCGGCCATTCGGCCTCGCGCAGGTCGAAGAGATAGACCCCCTCGGCGGCGGCCTTTTCGCGCGCGGCGGGGGAATCGTCCCAGGCGTTGACATAGGCGCCGCCTTCCATGAGCGCCTTGGCGGTCGACAGGCCGGAGCCGCCGAGCCCGAACAAGGCGACCGACTGGCCGGCGAGCGAGGTGATCGGAATCATCAGCGCACCTTCAACGTGGTAAGGCCAAGCAAGGCCAGGACGAAGGCGATGATCCAGAAGCGCACCACGACCTGGGGCTCGGACCAGCCCAATTGCTCGAAATGATGATGGATTGGCGCCATCTTGAACACGCGCTTGCCGGTCATCTTGAAGGAAGCGACCTGCACGATCACGGAAAAGGCCTCCATGACGAACAGCCCGCCGACGATGGCGAGCACGATCTCATGCTTGATGGCCACCGCGATCGCCCCGAGCATGCCGCCAAGCGCCAGCGAGCCGGTGTCGCCCATGAAGATTTGCGCCGGCGGCGCGTTGAACCACAGGAAGCCGAGACCCGCGCCGATCATCGCGCCGGTCATGACCGTCAGCTCGCCGGCCCCC